>JANRMD010000393.1:0-4323 GCA_033761895.1 Pirellulaceae bacterium
TACGATCTGTCATTGTCGAAAGCCTTGGGTCTGGTTGTTTTGAAGTGTCGTAACTCCTTTACATACCAGAACTAAGGCTTTCGCGCTACAGGGCTCAATCAAAAAGCGTATGCAATATCCGGGCTAGCGCCGTCGGCTCACTAAGAAAACAGACCGCTAGCGCCGTCGGCTCACCCTCGCCAAATCCTCGCAAATCTACTTCACACCCAGCCCAGCTCCGCGGCCGTTGATCACGCCGCGGACACCAATCAACTGCGACGGATCCCGAGCGAGCTTGTCGGAGAAAATTCTCGCGTCCTCAACAATCGGCTGCATCCGATGCGTTAACAGCTCGACATTCTCCAGCGTACGCACAAATGAATAGTACAGTTGATCGTCCTCAAGCAATTTCTGAACCGTCCCTTGGCTATTGTTGACCTTGGCCGTGACCTGCCGAATATCAGCCAACAGCGCATCCAAGTTGTTCATCGTACGCAAGGCATCAGTCACAATCTTGTCGCCCTTTTCGCCCAGCGGCCGGGTGAACGCCGAGACGTTTTGCATCGTTTCTTCAGCCGCTTTGCCGACACCTTCAAACGACGCAATCGTCTGCCTGGTCTGTGTCATCACCCCTTCAGCCTCTTTGATCAGCTGTGGCAATCGTTCCGCCGTCGCACTAATTGCGGTCTGCAATTTCGGATCGCTGAGAATGGTATTAAACGCATTCAACGTCTCGTCGACGTTCTTCATCGTCTCTTCAGCCTTCCTGGCCAACTTCTGCAACGGACCGCTACCCTCTGGGCTGCCGTCCCCGACACCCACCACCTGCCGAATGTCCGATGCGAGCCCATTCACTTGATCGCTGGCTCGTTGGATAGAAGCCAGCGTTGGTCCAAACGACTCTTGCATCTTCAGCAGCGCTTCAAACGGATCCGGAGCCACCTGCCCAGCTCCTTCGCCCAGATAATCGCCTTGCGCTAGGATCGAGTTGGCCAGTTCTTGTTCGTTCGCGTCCAGGGTCCCGTCTTTGGGTGAACCCGCGGCGCCATCAAAACGTCGCAGCCGTTCCTCGTCCGTTGACTGCACAAACTCGACCACGTTATCGCCAGTAATCAGCGAACCCTGGCCGATACGAGCGACTTCGCTGGCGCGAATTTTGTACTCCGAATCCAGTTCCATGGTGAGGTTTACGCCAGGATTCTTCGTGTCATTTTTATCCTTGGGCTCAACCAGCTTGACACTCGTGACGCGTCCGATCTTGACGCCGTTTTTGCGAACCGGCGTATCCGTCTCGATACCAGGTGCGCGATCAAAATTAATCGTGATCTCATAGCGCCGCGCGAAGAAATTCGGCGCCGCACCAAAGAACAAAATCAAGATGATGGTAATCACCAACGAAGCGACGACTAACACGCCGACTCCGAATCGATAACCTTGCTCGTCCATGTCATTATCCTAAAAGGTGTCAGGTACCTTTTCGATCCCTGCTCACGCCCTGTACGTATCCGATAACCTTGGCGTCTCTTCAAAACCGCTCAGCGAACTACGCTGCAACTCCATCAGTCGCTCGCCCGCCTCGCCCTCAACAAACTGTCGAACACGCTTATCCTTGGTGGTATCCAATCCCTCTGGCGGCCCATCGTAGATCACTTGATTCTCGCCACGAGCCAACCGTGAATACGGATACAGCATCACCACGCGATCGGCCACCTTGCGGGCCGTCCGCATGTCATGCGTCACAATCAGACTGGTGACTTTGCCCTTCAGTCGCGTGCGCAACATCAACTCGTTGATCACATCGCTCATGATCGGATCCAGTCCGGTCGTCGGTTCGTCGTACAGCATCAAATCAGGTTGCAGAATCAAAGCTCTGGCGATGCCAACCCGCTTTCGCATCCCACCCGACAACTGACTCGGTCGCTTGTGCAACACAATCTCCGGCAACCCAACTTCGGCCAGCCCTTCGATCACCATCCGGTCAATGTTCTTGCCATTGGCCAAGTTATGTTGAATCACCGGAAAGGCCACGTTCTGCCCGATCGTCATACTATCGAACAAAGCCGCGTTCTGGAACACAAAGCCAAACTTGCAACGCAGCTTGGTCATCTCCACATCGCCCAACGAATGGATATCCACACCGTCGTACAGCATCGATCCAGAAGTTGGCGTCAATAAACCCGTCACACTCTTCAGCAGCATCGTCTTGCCGCAACCGCTCTCGCCGATCACCGCCACCGTTTGCCCGCGGGGAATGGTCAAGTTGATGTTGTTCAAAATCGTCTGCTTGGCAAACTGCAAAGTCATCGCGCGCAGCTCGATCAACGGCTGCGGGGTCGGCCTTGCCATCGCTACATCATTCGCCAGTTCATCCACGTCGGTCATTGTTAGAACAACTTCGCTCCATGCGGCCAAAACGAAACATAGATGGCATCCAAGAAAATGCTGAGCATCAAGTCAAGTCCAAGAATCAATACGAAGCTGAACACAAACGCTGCCGTCGCCGCACGTCCAACACCCTCAGCACCCGCTTGGCAATGAAAGCCGCGATAGCAACTGACGACCGCAATTGTGCCACCAAAGAAAAAGCTCTTGAAAATGCCGGAGAAGAAATCAAAGCCACCCACAAACTGGCGGCTGTTGTTCAAATACTGGTAGTGATCAATGCCCAACATCACCACACTATAAAAGTAGCCACCCACGATCCCCATAAAGTCCGCCATGACGGTCAGAGCTGGGATGAGCAGGATACAAGCTAAGAACCTTGGTACGACCAGATAATGAATCGGATTCGCACCCATACTGATCAACGCGTCGATCTGCTCGGTGACGCGCATCGTTCCCAGCACCGCGGCCATCGCGCTACCGACGCGACCCGCCAACATGGTGGCTGCTAGCACGGGACCCAACTCACGCACCAGCGAGTAATTGATGACCGCGCCCAGTTTGCTTTCCATGCCGATCGTTCGAAACTGGCCGATGCTCGTGACCGCCAACACCATCCCAATAAAGGTTCCGGTCAGCGCCACCACCGGCAGACTCAGCACGCCCACATGGTAGAAGTTCGGTAGGATCGTTCCCTTGCACGGTTTGGCCGTGAACAACCACACGAACATCCGTCCAGCGAAAATCGCCATGTCACCCAAGGTTGTCACCGCATCCACGACGACGTCGCCCCAGTCCGTGAACCACTGCGTCAGTGACTCACGCCAACCGTATTGCGGCGCCAACCGGCTTTGCGAACTTGAAGGAACCGACGACAATGCAATTCTCCCGTAGTAGCATAGGCTTCCCGTAGCATAGGCTTCCAGCCTGTGGACCCACACCTTGTTAAACTTTATCGACCGCGCAAACCTTAACGCTCCAGCCAATTAAACTAAATTTCTAAAGATTCAGCATCACTCCGACCGAACCCCCATGCCCACACCGCTCCGCTTTGACATCATTACGCTCTTTCCGCCGATCTTTGCCAGCTATCTCGGCGAAAGCTTGCTATCAAAAGCCATTGCGGCTGGGTTGCTCGAAGTCCACGTGCATGACCTTCGCAACTGGTCACGCAATAAGCACAAGAAGGTCGACGAAAAACCGTTCGGCGGCGGACCGGGGATGCTCATCCAAGTTGAACCAGTCGTCGAATGCGTCGAAGCCGTCCGCGCGATGGCAGCCGACCCTGGCCAGTTGATTTTGCTCACACCCTCCGGTGAACAGCTGCAACAGACCATAGTTACTCAGCTAGCCGCGCTGCCGCGCATGATCTTGCTCTGCGGTCGTTATGAAGGCTTTGATCAGCGGGTCATCGACATCCTTCAGCCGCGAGAGATCAGTCTCGGTGACTTCATCTTGAACGGTGGCGAAGTCGCGGCGATGGCCATTATCGAATCCACTTTGCGATTGATTCCCGGTGCCCTTGGCGATGAACGAAGTGCGCAAGAGGACTCCTTCTCCGATGCTGCGTTGCTCGAGTGTCCGCAGTACACCCGTCCGCGCGAATACCGCGGCCTGACCGTCCCCGAAGTCTTACTGAACGGCAATCACGCTCAAATCGCCGCTTGGCAAACCGCCCAGCGTCAACTCAGAACTGCCCAGCGCCGCAAAGATTTGTTACTCCCAGACAGCAAGTGACCAATTACCGTCATCCTAGCAAGCTGGTGCTTTGTCCAAAGCAGATTTTCGGTAGCGGAATGCGTCAAGCATTTCGAGGACCAGCCGGCCGGGATGTTGCGACTCGGCGAAGCGTAGGCTGCTAACAACCTCAGCCCTCGTCGCCATTCGTCACCGCGTCTCAAGTTAGTGAGAAACCGAACGATCCGCAGAGTAAATCAGTAAATCTGCGGGATTAACCGATGG
>JANRMD010000394.1:0-14729 GCA_033761895.1 Pirellulaceae bacterium
TGCCAGATGCGACGCGGTTCGGTAGGTCGCAGCTGCCAGATGCGACGCGGTTCGGTAGGTCGCAGCTGCCAGATGCGACGCGGTTCGGTGGGTCGCATCTGCCAGATGCGACCAAAGCACTATCATTATCCCCAACATCCCATCCGTGGCCTCCGTGAAAACCGTGGTAAGCCCTCGCCATCCCAATGGTCGCTCTCGGCAAGAGCGACCCACACGACAGTTATGGCAGTCCCAAGCTACCGCATTTTCGCTACAATCTCCGGACCTCATACACAGTTTTTGTTTTTCGGAGTCAATTCGGGTGTGGACCAAGCGGATACCTTTCAAAGTCGATATCGCGGGCGTGATCGAAATCATGGGCTCGTCGCTGTACAGTCGGCCCGACACGCCGATTCGCGAGCTGATTCAGAACGCGCACGACGCCATCATGCGGCGCCGAAATCGCGACTTGGACTACCAAGGTCGAATCGATATCGAACAGGACGCGGAACGCAACACCCTCAGTTTTACTGACGACGGCATCGGTTTATCACCCGCAGAAGCCGAAGAGTACCTCGGAACGCTCGGGATCGGGATCACAGGCTTACTGAAAGGCCGCGGTAGCCACGAGGCTCGCTCGACCGTCACAGGCTCCGGCGATCAATTGATTGGTCAATTTGGCATCGGTCTGTTCAGTTCATTTATGCTGGCGGAGCGTCTTGTCGTGGAAAGCCGCCGCTCGGACCATGATGAAGGTATCCGCTGGTCTGCCGGCGCCGGCACCGATATCGAGTTGTCGAGTTCCACACGTGAACAAACAGGGACCACAGTCACGCTATTCCTCAAGCCCGAGTGCCAAGCGTTGGCGGAAAACTCGGAGATGCTTGAAGCCGCTATCAAGCAGTTCGCTGACTTCATACAGATCCCGATCTATGTCAATCGAGCGCCTGCGAGAAGCAACTTGATTAACGTTGCTTGGTTCAGCCCCACGCCGGACCCAGAGTCAATTGAGCTGGATTTGTCGAGCTACTTTCACGAGTCGCCGTTGGATGTAATTCCAATTCACATAACTCAGCCAGTTCACGTCGAGGGCGCGCTCTACATTTCACCGCAGCGCACTCCTGGATTTTCGGACGATGCCGTAGTGGCAGCCACGATTCGGCGGATGGTAATCTCTCGACGCATTCAAGATCTTCTGCCTCCGTGGGCATCCTTCCTGCGCGGAATTCTCGAGCTGCCGGATTGTTCGCCGACGGCCAGTCGCGAGGACCTCGTGCGTGACGGTAAGTTTCTTGCCGTTCGAATCGCAGTTCAAGAGCAGATCTACGCTCACTTCCGAGAACTCGCCGAAGAGCATCCGCAACGTCTGGAGGCGATCATCAACTGGCATCGCTTCACGATTGCTGGTTCTGCGCTCGAAGAAGAACCGCTGCGACATTTGCTGCGAAGTTGTTATCGATTCTCCACAACTCAAGGCGATTTGACTTTCGAACAAATCATTGCCAAAAGCCAATCGGATCCTCTGGTCGAATTGGATGCCGACAACGTAGTTTGGTACAACGCGGATCGGCGGCAAGAACGCTGGTTGAATGAAGTCTTCTCAGGCAATCAGGCTTTATGCGTGCACGCACTGCGCAGTTTTGAAGAGTCGCTGCTGGCGGCGATGATTGCTGACGTCAGCGAACGTCAAGTCGATTTGCGGATCGCCAGCCCTTCATCGCCTCACTTCGGTGCAACCGTCTTGGGCATCAAGCGGTTGGAAGATGCACCCGACGAATGGCTTGAGTTCTTGGGTGGCGCCAACGCGCGAGTAATGATCGCGGATTTTCGCGGCACACAACCTGTGATGGCCTTCCTGAATGAGCGTTATGAGCTTTCGAAGACCTTTGAAGGGCTCAAGAAAGATGGAGATATACCACCCGGTTTCCAGCGATTGATCGACGCGCATTTTCGACAAGCGCCGGCAGATAAGAATGAAGTGATTCTCAATCGACAGAACAATCTCATCGAGCGCGCTCTAGCTAAAGGAGTAGGCAGTCCCCTTGCGAATGTCGTGAGGTTGGTTGTTCACGCCGCCCTACACTCCGCCGGCGCGACTTTGGACGCCGCCGTACAGGAGATTCAAAAAGAGGATTTGGACTGGATTGCCCGTGCACTTTGGAAATCAACGTAGGTAGTGTCCACACGCTACCGCCTGGGTTTTACCCTCGCTTGCGTCAAATTTCGTTTCCAGCTCGTGACAAAAGGTCCAAACTAGCCGCCTTAGCAGGCTGCTGAAAAGTAACCCGAAGCGTTAGCGAGGGAATAGACAACACCCCTCGCTGAGACTTCGGGTTACGAAGGATCCGTCACATTTCGCAAATCAACTTTTTCAGCAGCCTGCTAGAACTTCTACGAAAAAATTTCGCAGCGTTACTCGGGGTAGCTTTCTTGGTGCGCGCTACCGGCTATTATGACGGATACGCCAAAAAGACAACTTGTCAACAATCGCAGTCCAACTGATTTTAATCCGATCTAAATCCAATAGAGGAAAGAAGCCGTCGATGAGCGAAATTGATGAACAGCTTAAGCAAGAACTGGATCGTTTTCGCGAGGACTTCAGCAGTCTGCGCCGCGAAGTTGCCAAGGTCATCGTCGGCCAAGATAAAATTGTTGAAGGCGTATTGATGGGTTTGATCTCCGGCGGGCATGTGTTGCTCGAGGGAGTTCCTGGATTGGGGAAGACGTTGTTAGTTCGCACGCTCGCTAGCGTGATGCATGCGAAGTTCTCCCGCATCCAGTTTACCCCCGACTTGATGCCAGCGGATATTATCGGCACAAACGTCATGCTCGATGCTCAGGGCGGAGGAGGACGTTCGTTTCAGTTTGAACGCGGTCCTGTCTTCTCGAACATTCTGCTGGCCGATGAAATCAATCGAGCCACGCCGAAGACGCAATCTGCATTGCTCGAAGCCATGCAGGAAAAAAGTGTTACTGTAGGTGGGATATCCCACAAGCTCGATGGCTTGTTCTTCGTTTTAGCAACGCAAAACCCACTGGAAATGGAAGGCACCTACCCACTCCCCGAAGCGCAGCTTGACCGTTTCTTCTTTAAACTACTCGTGCCTTTCCCTTCGACTGAGGATATTGAAATGATTCTCAATCGAACCACCGATGTCGATTCACCGGAAGCTAGTCGCTTGATGGAGCCGAATCGAATTATCGAGATGAGTCGCCTCGCTCGACGTATCCCGATCAGTGATGAAGTTCGTCGCTTTGCCATTCACACCGTCATGGGCTCACACCCAGACCATGAACTTGCAAGCCCAATGACGAAGAAGTTTGTAAGGTATGGATCGAGTCCGCGTGGAGCGCAAGCGGTCATTCTGGCTGCGAAAATCAATGCAATACTCGACAACCGCTATCATGTTGCCACCGATGATATCCGTGCGGTGGCTACAAACTGCTTGCGTCATCGCATTTTGCTTAATTTCGAAGGCCAAGCGGAGAACATCAAGACCGACGATATCGTCCAAAACATTTTGCAGAACATCGGTAAAAGACAAGCAGCATAGTCGCAGGACTTGACGGTCAGGCTCATGGATTTTGAATCAATAGTTTACTCAGGCTGGTCGCATGTCCTTATTTGACTCGGAATTTCTAAAGCGATTGGAGTACCTGTCGTTGGTCTCGAAGCGTATGTTTCGAGGTCAATTGCTCGCCCAGCGGCGTACGAAACAGATGGGCGGCGGCATCGAGTTCGCGGATCATCGCGAATACGCCCACGGCGACGACCTACGTTATCTGGATTGGAGCATCTTCGCTCGCTACGGGGATCTGCTACTGAAGCGATTCCAAGAAGAACAGGATCTTCACGTTTATATACTGCTCGATGCGTCGCCCAGCATGAACGTTGGTCAGCCGTCGACGAAATTCGATTATGCGCGTCGGGTCGCTGCCGCCTTGGCTTACATCGCCTTGGCGGACTTGGATCGCGTTGGGATTTATGCCTATTCCAATGAATTGGTCGACGAAATGCCCATGACGCGCGGCAAAGATCGAGTTCTTTCCGTTCTCCGTTTCCTCGACGGTCTCAAAACCAGCGGCACGCGCACCGATCTCGGACGTGTCGTTCGCGGTCTCGTCAATCGAGCTCAGCGGACGGGCGTAGTGATCATCATCAGCGACTTGTTCGATCAAGATGGGTTCAAGGCTGGTGTGGACCTGTTGCGTCATCGACGATTTGAACCACACATCGTTCAATTGCACACACCCGAAGAGGCTCAGCCGAAGATGCTCGGCGACGTTGAACTGCAGGAAGTTGAAACGGGCGATCTCCGCAAGTTGACGATCACTGAACGCAAACTGAAACAATACGCAGAACTGTTCCAAGGCTTCTTAGCGGAGATTGATGGTTACTGCCGCACTTATTCGCTTTCGAACACACGCACTACCATTGACCTGCCGTTCGACGAATTGATCTTGCGCATGATGCGCGCCGCAGGAGGAGTCGGCTAATTTGAACATTCTCGAATTCGCAAACCCGATCGGCTGGTGGTGGGCTGCATTAGCGCTGCCCATCATCGGTTTCTACATTTTGAAGGTTCGTTTGCGTCGACAACCCGTGAGCACTATGCTGTTCTGGGATAAAGTGTTTGACGAAAAAAAACCACGAGCTTGGTGGCAACAGTTGCGTCATTGGTTGTCGCTGCTGCTGCAACTCGCCTTGCTGTTGCTCTTGGTCAGTGCGCTGGTAGATCCGCTCTGGAGTTGGCAAAAAAATCAACGTCGCAAGATTGTTTTAGTTGTCGACAACTCTGCCAGTATGGCGACCATGGAGGAAGGCAAAAGCCGCTTTGACAAAGCCAAACTGACGGCAGCCGCCTTGGCTCGCTCCATTCGAGTTGGTGACGAGATGGCGATTCTCACCGCTGGCGGTAACGCAACGGTCGCGATCGGTTTGACGGGACATGTTAGGTCGCTGTTGGAAGCGATTGACCGTATTGAACTGACCGATGCCCCAAACTCGCTGACTGCTGCCGTGGAAATGGCCAAGCGTTTGGTGCCACCATCGACGCAGTCCAACTTGATGCTGCTGACCGACGGTTGCGACTCAGCGATCGAAGAACTGCAAAAGGACGAATCGATCACCGTCTATGGCTTCGGGACGCCGCAAGAAAATCTGGCGATCACCCAGTTTCAAGTGCGCCGCAGTTTGCTGGATGCGATCGGCTACCAAGTCTTGGTAGAAGTCACCAACCTTGGTGCAGAACCGCAGAAATGTCGACTTGAATTGAATCTCGAACAGGAATTGGTCGATGTGGTTCCGATTGAACTCGAACCGGGTGCTTCAAAAACGCTGAATCTTGATCATGCTTCCGCAACTGGTGGTCGACTCCTTGCACAGCTTAATGTCTCGGACGGTATCGCTGTTGATAATCGAGCGTTGGCCGTCCTGCCGACTCGACGCAAGATGCCAATCACGCTGGCCACCGCCGGCAGTGTGTTTCTAAAGAGCGTCCTCGAGTCGATTCCGCTGGTCGATTTGACGGTCGTTGAAGCCTTGCCTGAGAATTTCAAGGCCGCCGGCGAGAGCATCGTGGTGTTGCACCAGAAAGTACCAGAGCAACTTCCACCGGGCAAACTATTGGTCATCAATCCTCGGAATAATTGCGATCAGTGGACTGTGGGAGACCCGATCGAAACACCGCTGGTCAGTACGATCGACGATTCATCTCCAGTCACGCAGCATGTGCGGCTGACCAATGTGCTATTTCCTGATGCACGATCGCTGACGTTTACGGGCGAAAGCGAAACGTTGATCAAGACGCCACTCGATGAACCGCTACTGAGCTACATTCGTCGATCCGGTGGCGATGTACTGGTCTTGAATGTGGACCTGGACCTAGGGGACTTGCCACTCCGCATTGCCTTCCCCGTCTTGATGAAGAACGCCGTGGAATGGTTCCAAGGGAATCAAGGCGAATTGCAACCCGCTTTGGCAACTGGGCAAGCGGCTACTGTTCAGTTGCCTCGCACCAACCCGAGTGCGAACCCAACCAATAAAACAGAGACTGGGAAAGAAGTTAAACCAGCTCCAGAAGCCAAGCCAGACGCGACGGATGCCATCGAAGTTGTTAAGTCTGATGGCAAACAGCAATCCACCGAAGACTTTATGCTTCGCAGTCCAGCCGGTGCACTCACTCCGCTGGCGCGCGACGAATCGTCTGCGGTGCTATCGATGCTGAACTACTGCGGGTTGTGGACGATTGGAACAGATGATGCCTTGCAAAAGGATCCTTGGCTGCCCAAAGCCGATGGCCAGGCGGCCGATGGTCAGACAATTGAGCGTGAATCGACTCAGCGAGACTCGACTCAGCGCAACTCAGCGCAGACACTCGCCAGCGATGATCCGCAACTGGTAAGGGTCGCATGCAACCTGTGCAATCGCGAAGAAAGCGACCTCAAGCCACGTGTAAAATTGGAGACGCCGAGTGATTTTGGGATGTTAAGCCTCGGAGGTCGCTCCATTTGGTTCTATTTGGTGTTGGCGGGATTGATACTGGTGGCGATTGAATGGTGGCTTTATCAACGTAGGGTGGTTGGATGATCGAGTCGACGCAGATCACCGATATCGCGATTGAATTGGCACGCCCGTGGATGCTGTGGTGCTTGCTTGCTCTGATCCCGATCGCTTGGTACTTCTGGAAGAGCCTCAGTGACTTTCCAGCTTGGCAGCGCCGCGTATCTTTCGCAGCCCGATCCTTGATCGTCGGGTGCCTAGTACTCGCGCTCGCAGGCTTAACACTTTTGCAACCAACCAAGAAGATGTTCGTTGTTTTGGCCGTCGACCGCAGCCAGAGTGTTGACTCAGAGGCTACCGCCAAGATTGACGAGTTCATCAAGCAGACCGCTGAAGCGCGGGGTTCAAACGATCTTGCAGTCATCGACTTTGCCGCCGAGCCGGCTGGGTTGAGCGCGTTCGATGCCGAACGCACGCCGCCACCCGAAGATGGCAAACGTGCAACGAATATCGCCTCGGCCATTGAAACGGCCATCGCATCGGTGCCGCCCAGTCACGTGCCGCACGTGGTGGTGCTCAGCGATGGTCGTCAAACGCTCGGCGATGCCGTTCAGGCGGCCGCAGGTGCCAAAGTTCCGATTAGCACCGTTCCGCTTCCATCACGCGACGAACCCGAAGTCCAAGTAGCTGAAGTCACCGCGCCGGCTCAAGTGCGTCAAGGCGAACCGTTTTATGTCGAAGTAACCATTGCCTCGAATCATGCCGATCAAGGTTTCATCGATGTCTATCGCGGCGACGTGTTGGCTATCGAGCAAAAAGAGCCAATCAAGATCGAAGAAGGCGAAACGAAACTCCGCTTTCGCCAAACTGTGGATGACGAAAAGCAAGTTGATTATGCAGTCCGCGTACGCGGCTTTACCGACACCCTGCTGGATAACAACTCAGCCTCCGCAGTTGTCTTCGCCTCAGGCAAACCAACGGTACTGCTCGTGGATTCACAAGTGGATCAGACCAACGAATTGCGTTGGGCTCTGGAAGAACAGGGACTGCTGGTTCAAGTACGTCCAGTAGAAGGTGTACCGCGTTCCTTGAGCGAACTGCAACGTTTTGATTGTTTGATGCTGTCCAACGTACCAGCCACAGCCATGACGTTGCAGCAAATGGAAATCATCCGCACGTACGTTCAGGATCTCGGCGGTGGGTTGGTCATGCTGGGCGGCGATCAATCCTTTGGATTAGGCGGTTACTACAAGACCACGCTTGAAGAGATACTGCCCGTACGCAGCAACTTTGAAAAGGAAAAAGAAAAACCAAGCCTGGCGATGGTATTGGTCATCGACAAATCGGGCTCAATGGGCGGGCAGAAGATTGAGCTCGCCAAGGACGCTGCGAAAGGAGCCGTTGAATTGCTTTCGCCGCGTGATCAGATCGGTATCATCGCATTTGACGGTGCAAGCTATTGGATCAGTGAAATACACAGCGCCGCTGACAAGGGCTATGTGATGGATCGCATTAGCACGATCGAAGCCAGCGGTGGAACCAATATCTATCCCGGCTTGAGCGATGCTTATGATGCTCTGGTGGCAACCTCGGCCAAACTGAAACACGTCATTCTCATGACCGACGGTCACTCGACGCCCGGCGATTATGACGGCATCGTGCGTGACATGGTCGCCGCTCGGATTACCCTTTCCAGTGTCGCCTGCGGTGCCGAAGCTGACCAGAAATTGCTTGAAGAACTCGCGCAGACCGGCGGCGGTCGATACTACATGTGCGAAGACCCACAGAGCGTTCCACAGATCTTCGCCAAAGAAACGGTGACGGCTAGTAAATCAGCGATCAATGAACTCCCTTTCTTGCCTCAAATGGTCCGGCCAACGCAAGTCCTGAATGGCCTGGAACTCGATACGGCGCCGTTTCTGTTGGGCTATGTAGTGACCCGCCCCAAGCCTACCAGCGAGTTCATCTTGGCGAGTGAATCGGGAGACCCGTTGCTGGTCTGGTGGCGCTATGGACTCGGCATGACAGTCGCTTTTACCTCAGACGCCAAGAGCCAATGGGCGGCGGAGTGGCAAGCCTGGCCACAGTTCGGACCCTTCTGGGCTCAAGTCACGCGCCACGCGATGCGCAAAAGCGATGCCAAAGGGGTGTTTGTTGAGATCGAACGCCACGACGAACGAGCTCGCTTGATCGTGGACTCGGTGGACGAGAGCGGCAAGTTTATCAATGGAGCGGAAACGAAGGTAACGGTCATCGATCCGAGTCTCGGAAACAAACCTATCGTCATGCAACAAACCGCCCCAGGACGTTATGAAGCCGAATTCGATACCAACAAAACAGGTTCTTACAATCTCGAATTGAATCAGAATCAAAATGGGGTCACCACGTTTCGTCAAACGAGAGGACTCGTCGTCGGCTACCCCGATGAACTCCGTTTAGGTCCTACAAACGATGGGCTACTGAAACAGATCAGTCAGGTTTCTGGGGGGCGCTTCGACCTACCTGCGAAAGAGGTCTTCGAACCCGGCGAGCGCACGGCTCGATTGGCGTTGCCGCTCTGGCCATACCTGCTGATGGCTGCACTCAGCCTGCTTGTTGCCGACGTCGCCCTACGCCGGATCGATTTTTCGTTGTGGTTTCCAAGCCGCTAGCAAGTCAGACGAACAGTTTCCGGCACAATCCCTCTCTCGACGTTCCAGTCCCGTCCCTCTCTCAACGTTCCAGTCCGCCGGTCCGGATTTCGGGAGCGCGGACGTCCTCGTCCGCCGAACCCGCCAATTATGCAAACAAAACCCATTTAGAGCTGGACAATCCACTAGCTCGCCTGAGCTTTCTTCAGCTTCAAAGAATCCTTCGTAAGGCCGAGTGTCAATCCTAAGCCCCAGGTCATCAGCCAATAACTTAGCGCAAATAGCCACCACCAAAACTGACCGGGAACGTATTGCTTAAGGTCCTCAACATCGCCTTCAGCGAGCACTCCCAGTGCTGGCTGGAAGAACGCGATTAACCCCAGTGCGGCTCCAATCGTAAACACGCTAAAGCTAACGGTTGAGAACGCGATCGGCTTTGGGGATCGCAGCGTCCAAGAGCCCCAGACGATGAACAGCAGCGAAATCAGGGCCGGGCAGATCCATGGCCCGAGCCAGACCATGGGAATCAGAAACAACACATCCCATTCCAGCCAACTTCTCGGCCAGTCGATAAGAACCTTCAACCACACATAATAAAAAAGATCCCAGACACCAAAGACAAACACAAAGGCGGCGAAACTACGCGTCCGTGATGCCCGTTCGACCAAGAGCGCGACTGTCACAAGCATCACGATCGTGGCCACTTCGCGGCTGAGTTCAACAAGGGCATCATACCGATCGAGGAACTGCATCGGAAACATGCTCAGTGGATCGGTCGGATAATACAGTCGTCGCATGTAGACCACCACCGCCGCTTCCAGCAATCCCATCGCAACCGCGAAGATCGCCAGCAGAAACAGGGTTTGCAGCGTCACTTGTTGTACCTCGCAATTCTTGACAGCGGCGTACGACCACGCATGACCTCAAGTCGCTTTTCAACAGCATCGATGGTTTCATCCAGCGTCGAAGTGCCAGCCGTCAAGCCGACTGTCTCGACGTCGGTGAACCAAGCCGGATCGAGCTCCTCGGCGCTTTCAACATGCAGGGCTGGTTTCAATTGGTCATGGCACAGCTGCACCAGCCGTCGCGTGTTGTTGGAATTGCGACCACCTACGACTACGACCGCATCCACGCGACTCAGCAATTCTTGCAGCGCTGATTGCCGACGTCTTGTCGGATGACAAACGGTATCGATCAACCGAATGTTCGCCAACGGATTATGCAGCTGTATATGCGAACAGATCTCCGTGACAACATCCGGTGGCATGGTGGTTTGGCAGACAATGCCCAAATTACGACTGGGATAGCAGCGCACTTCGCTTGGACAGGAAACCACATCATGACTGTCGAGATCTTCAACGATGCCTTGGACTTCGACGTGGCCACGTTTACCGATCAAGAGTACATGGCGTCCCTCGGATTTCAGTTCCATCGCGGCGTCGTGCACGCGACGCACGAGGGGGCAAGTCGTATCGATCACGGGCTTGCCTGCCACGCGTAAACGATCGCGTTCAGCATTGCTGATCCCATGAGCGGTTATCAACACCAGAGGCGTTTGCACGCTTACGCAACGACTGTCCTCTGTTGACTGATGGAAACCAGCCTCTTGCAATCGCTGGTTCACGACCGGGTTATGCACGAGTTCGCCGTGAATCGTAACTTGCGAAGGATCGCTGACATTCTCTGCGATTTTAAGCGCATCGCGAACACCAAAACACATTCCCATCTCGGCAGCGCGGATGACTTTCATGGGGCATTCTCCAATCCAAAAGCTATGCTAACTTTGTACCGCAAAGTGAACAGGTAAAAAATTGTCGCACAATTGTCCCAATTGTTGCTGCTACGATACAGCTCCGTCGCCGCTACGATTGGGACAATCGTGCGACAATAGGACTCGACCGCAATGCATCTACGTAGTTGAAAAGCCACCTGAAAAATTAGTGCCGGAATCGCACTGCATTTTGGCTTGCGCATCGGCGACAACCTTTTCGAGCACGCTGATGTATTCAGCAAAACGTTGGCGTCCTTCGAGCGTTAATTGACACATCGTTTGCGGGCGATTTCCAGTCGAACCTTTCCAGATGTCGACCAAGCCTGCTTCGGCGAGCACAGCCAAGTGACGATTGAGGTTGCCATCCGTCAACGCACATAACTGCTTCAAATCGTTAAACAGCAAACCGCGTTCGTGAGCGGCCAGTGAAGCCATAATGCCCAGCCGCGCTTTTTCATGCATGACGCGATCCAATCCTGCGTACGAAAAACGCCCGCCAGCAGATGGCGACTGCTCTCCCTTCGGTTCGGTCTGAGACATCTTCTTACGAGGCATGGTTGCGCTCCAAATTCCAATACAAAATTGCCGCTCCGAGCAATTGACCGCCTCCAAAACTGAGCGCCATTTGCCAGGGCGCAAGGATCTGCGAGCCTTGTCCCCAGAACAAGCAGATGCAACCGCAGGTGGCGTAATAGACGCCCACCCAGAACGCTTGTCGAGGCAGCAAGCGATACGACGCAAACACACCCAGACTGAACAGCAACGACCACAGCCCTGGCAACATCCAACCCGCCTGAGGAGCCCCTACGCAAATGCTGAACGTCAACAACGCCCCCACCAACAGGCACGGCATAAATTGCTCGACCGCCAGAGTTACCATATCGCGCGACAAGCCCGGTCCGTCCCGTCGCGCCTTTAGATACATTTCCCCACCCGCAACCGTTAGGCCGATGACCGCAGTTGCAAACCACAAGCCTACAAATCGAAACAGATTTCCTTCGGGGTCAGGTATCCAGAGGGCTTGCATGATCGCAGCGGCCAAACCCAAAACGCCCGAGAACCCGACCGTCAGTGATCGGTAGCCGCGAAACACCTCCGTCTGCGCCATCTGCTGGCGAATTTCTGAAATCTGACGTAACGCTTCGCGTAGTTCCACGGGATCACCTAATCGTCTCTTGGACTAATCACTTTGCGTTACAAAGTAATTGGTTCGCCTGCGAAAGTCAATAACACGCAGTCGCAATTCTTTTGTTCTAATCCAAGGTAACTGTGTCCACTATCTTAATCGTCGCCACGTCTACGATTACTTCAGAATTGTGCCTACGATCAAATAGAGCATAAATCCCTTCACGACTCAGTTGACATGTAGAAATTCGCTTGTAACCGAAACAGTCTGCATATCGCTGTGCCCAATCCGGATCTAGCGTCCAGCTACAGCGAATTTGATTGAAATCGTTGTGTGCACGATATGCCAATGATCCTTCAGGTAGGCATCGATGCAGCTCCTTTTCGCGAACATTCATCATTGCATCGCCTATTGGTTGTCGTTTCTCTTTCGCATCACGACAAACCATACCAAGAAAGTCACTGCAACAGCCGATTCTGGAAACATCATTCCAAACTTCACCAACTAGCCGAAAAAAATCTTCAGACGGTATGCGGTCCATTAGATTCAATAAAGCAAGTTCTCTCGCGACTGGTTGATGCGTGAAGACGTAAGCGTACCAGTCTCCGGACTCTTCGTATTTTGCAAGCCTATAGCATTGAAACCTAAAATATTTCGCTTGGACTGATTCATCCGCTTCCAAAACGTATTCGGGCAGTAAATCAGATTTACGTATTAATTTTTCATTCATAATGGCCAACTAGCAATCAGGGGCGTTTTCTGGGAACGGCGATGGACCAATGAATGGTTGAATTGGTTCGAAGATATGAGCATTAAATGGCGGTTCCATATAAGCCGCATAGTTGCCTGTAGGTACCATTCCGCGTCTATTTGCGGCTGGGCTATCCCGGTGTTCGGAACGAAAGCAAGTACCGTCCATGGCGTTTATTTTAAAGCATCGATGCAGGCCAATGCTACTGAATTTGGCGTAGCGGCTGAGGCATTTTTGAGTCTGAAGCTAGAGGTGGATCTGTGACCGGATCGATTGACGTTTCGGGTTGCTCGGCGGGATGCGTCTTGCGATGAGTGACTTGCCCAGCCACCGACCATCGATAGTTGTCAAAACCATTTGTCGTCTCATGGCTGTCACCCTGTACACAGCAGCACCAGGCCGAATCCCGCAGATTTACTCTGCGGATCGTTAGGTTTCTCACTAAATTGAAGCGTCCGTACGAATGGCGACGAGGGCTTATGCTGTTAGCAACGAACGCGTTGCCGAGTCGCAACATTCTTGACGGATTGGCATCCTCTGCAGAGCTATTCGTTGACGGATTGCAAAGGTGTCAGGTACGCACCTGACACCTTTGCAAGTCCATCTGACGCCAATCTCGGAACCTACTCGCCAAATCAGTAGATTGTGCCAGCCACAGACCGCCATATAGCCAGCAAGTCACAGTGGCTGGTAAAAGAAACTGTTGAGCCGCAATGGATCTAGTGGCTGCAGTTGAGCTTGACGATGCACAATGCATCAGACGCATCAATCTTCCCATGCAAACGGATTACCGTCTCGAGGATCAGCCGCTTTGGCCCAAATGGTGGCGTCCATGGTGCCAGCAAGGAATCGTACACCACCATCACCCACGGCAACATTGATGCCTTGGCTGTGAGCTGATTGAGGAACGGTATAGTCGCAGTTCTTGAATGGGTGGGGATTCGATTGGAACATTTTCGATGGAGGGTAGTTGGCGAGATTCGAGCCTGACTTGCTTGGTCCCAAATTGAAACCCGGCCGCCATACGGAATTGGAGTTAGACCACAGACTACCGGAGGTCGTCCAGCTATTGGGATCTCCAGAATTGCCGCAGGTCGCATACATCTCTGCGAAAAAAATAGTATTGCTCATTCCATCCGGCACACCCCGCGGCAGACGCGTTTGACCGTCAGGTGTTCCCTTGGCCGGATTGCCAAACACGTAGTTGTTGGCGCCATAACAGCTTACAGCCCAGTTGTTGGCACCTGCGTAGGTCGTCGCAGCTTTGCCCGAATCGTTGGCTGGATCCGTAGGGCAAATCAATGTGGAAATGACTTGGCTAAACTGGCCACCGGCATAGGCCGTTGAATCGAGTTTTTGAAACACGATCCCCTGTTCGATATGCGGTAAGAAGAAATGAAATGCCGTGTAGATGTGCTTACCATAGGCGGAGGAAGTGCTCAGGCAAGGCGCATAAAAGGGGTCGGCACAACCTGCGCTCAGCGGCGGCAAAGCTCGATGCGTATCATGGGCATTGTGGGACGCCAGAACGATTTGCTTCAGGTTGTTGGCGCACTGCAGTCGTCGGGCAGCTTCGCGTGCCGCTTGGACCGCCGGCAAGAGTAGTCCCACTAGAATCCCAATGATGGCGATTACAACCAGCAATTCAACCAGTGTAAACCCAGAATCAACGTGCGAGTGGCGATGGCCGCTTTGGATGGTCATTTTCAAGACTCCGCTCGAGAGTGGTTTCGGTACAATCCAGGTATCCTTGCCGAACCAGAGTCTTTCAGAGCCCGCAAATTTTTTTTCACTGCGCTCAAAATCGGTGACGCTCAAACATGCGCATCCACTATTGCGTGCAGTTCGTAACGACGGAATTAAGTTGTTTCCACCTAAGCCTGGCCAGAAAGGACGTCAAGATAGGTAGTGCTTAATCATTCTTCCGCGGTGATTTCTTAGAAATCGGCTTACGTAGTAACCGCAGGGAT
>JANRMD010000395.1:0-2637 GCA_033761895.1 Pirellulaceae bacterium
GCGTCGAGGAATTGCTCGGCATTCCGGTGAACACAGGCATTAACCCAACGAACGCGGTCGTCACCGGTGCAGCGTACTTCGCTGCCACGAAGGAGGTTTACCTTGACGAAGGGGCGGCACATGAGACGAGTCGTCCGGGCGATCTGAAGGTTAGGGTCGCTTACAACCGCGCCTCTCAGGAACACGAGGAAATGTTCTCTGCTAGGGTAGATGGAGAAGTCGCGGGACTGTTCTACCGTATCAGGCGCGAGGACGGGGGGTACGACAGCGGATTGAAGGAGCTTACCACCCGCATCGTTGAGGATCTGCCGCTTCAAGCGGACGCCTACAACTTTTTCTCGTTCACGATTTACAACGCTTCCAATAATCCCGTCCCCACCGATCTCGACCCCATCCAGATTGCACAGGGGAAGTACAGTGTAGCCGGCCAGATTGTCCCACACGACTTGAGCCTCGTGCGGGACGACATCGATGCTAATGACACCAAACTCGATTGCATTTTTGCAAAGAACACAGTCATCCCGTCCAGAGCCAAACGGACCTGTCAGGTTAACAGGACTATTAGTCGCAGTTCAGCCGATGAGGCAATTCATGTCATCGTGGTCGAAGGGCCGTCCGAGAACCATCCCTACGTGAACCGCAAGCAGGGAATTCTTCGCATCGCTGGTGACCAATTAAAGCAGGATGCACGTCGTGGTACGGACATCGATCTCACGTTTGAACTGTCCGAGTCACGCGAATTAACCGTCACCGCCAATATCAACTCACAAGATTTTTCACAAGTCTTCGGCCCGCAGTATCGCGAATTGCAAGCGGGCATGCTTGCTGACGAACTCAAACAACTCGCCACTCAAATCGACGAAGAGCAAGACGAAGCCGTTGCGAACGAGCATTTCGAGATTGCTCAGGAGATCGGGAAGTTGCGAAGTGAAATACATAAGCTTCAGGACGCGACCGCCAATATCCCTCCCAATTCTGTCACGGACGAGAAGTTAAAAATCGACAACGATAAACGTGATGTGGCACAAAAACTCGACCGTCTAACCGCCGGCAAACGGTTGCAACGCTTACGGGCTGACTATCAGGCTGCTAAGAAAGACGTAACTAACACCGTAACTGAAAGCGGAAATGACCTCGAACGGCGGCAATTACGTGAAGTTGTTACTCGCGAGCACACGTTCCTGGATTCCGCCAAAGCGAAGAAACTAGAGGTCGCAATCAGTGAGCTGCGCCACTTAGAGTTTCAGATTCTTCAACGCAAACCGGAGTTCCTCGTTGGACTTTTTCAATATTTACTTGATCGCCGGGAGGCGTTTAACGATCAACTACAAGCGAAGACACTCATTGAAGCAGGCAAGAGGTACGTCGCGGCAGAGGACTTTGACAGATTATTCGAAGTAATGGGCCGCCTGTTTCAACTTCTTCCCGAAGAGGATACGGATGAATCCGGTCCGGGTCGCTTCTTTCGCGGCACAGGGATTAGTTGACAGGAATTGAGAGAGCGGAATCCGGCCCGATTGCAGACGAATTGGCCAAGCGGTCTGGCGCGATTGGTGATAACCGATCAAAAATATCTGCAACTGCTTTCCTTCCGCGGGTGGAACAACAACGATCCGACGTTGGAGCCCGAAGCCTAACCACAGGTTTCTATTGGTGCTTGCTGGCATGGTCAATGTTCTTTGGGCTCACCGCGTTTGGGTTTATGGGAAACGGTGACATTCGGCTCCAGGGACTCATTTTGCGGGTGAAAATCAGCCACTTGAAAAATCAATCTGACAAGCGCTCAAACGGAACTGCATCGTCATCCTAGCCCTCGAGAGTATCACAGATCTTTCGAATCGCTGGATTGCTGTGGCGGAAACTGACGATTTGCACATCAAGGTCGAATCGACTGTACAGTTCTGCCGCCCGACGAATCGCATCCAAGATCCACCCTTGATCGTTACCAAACGCGCCACCACCTAGCAATGTTAGATATACCGATTTGTTACGGGTCTTCGACGCATTGAACACAGCGGCCGCAAATGTCGCCTCATAAGCTGCCTCCAGAATCAGTCTGGCAAATCTCTCCCACGATCGCGAGGGCAACCCGCTATATGCGACCGGTAAGGCAGAGCAATACGCTTGGGTGACCAACTGATCACAGTCAGTCAAAGTAACCTGTGTATCCCATTGCAAACCAACCTTCAGCATTCCTCGCAGGTTATCTAGTTCAGACTCGGACATCGAAGCCAACTTGGAATCGATCTCCTCAAGTCCCCCAGCGGATGGTAATGCATAGCCATGCTTCATCTTCCATAGCCGACCGTTGTCATTGCCTAAAGCCTCGCCAATCGCTTCAAGACAATCTACCTGCTTGTTCGCGGTCTGCCCGTTTTGTCCATCCAATTCAACAAAGTAATTTCGATAGATCGTCCCAGCTCCACATGCTACTGCACACGCAGGGCCCTGAGTCGGATCATGTTCGTAAATCGTGATCCCTTGTTCCGGCGTGACATTTGGAGAGACCATCTCAAGAAGGTTGAACTGCGAAGCCACCTGAAACAATGCTCCTGCATTCACTGAATCAGCATGTAATGCTTTAGCGTCACCAACCACCTCTGAAACTCTAATTTCGGACGCGGTGGTTGGTTGCAA
>JANRMD010000396.1:0-3847 GCA_033761895.1 Pirellulaceae bacterium
TAGTACCGTGACAGCCAACATTCGAGGTGTTGAGTTCCAGCAAGGGGTCTGGCGCTATCATCCGCTGACACGCGAGTTTGAGTTGTTTTGCGAAGGTGGTGGCAATTCATGGGGACTCGATTTCGATCGTACTGGCAGACTTTTCTACAGCACGAACTACGGTGGTTTCACTATGTTGCATGGTGTGCAGGGAGGCTACTTCGTCAAATCGTTTGGCAAGCATGGAGCGCTGCATAATCCGCACGCATATGGCTATTTCGATCATGTGCCACATGCCAACTTTCGCGGTGGACACGTTACGGTAGGCGGAATCGTGTACCAGGAGGACCTTTTCCCAGAGGTGTTTCGCAATCAGTATGTCGCAGGTGATCTGCTGGGACATGGCGTCTACTGGCATCACATCCAGCCGCGTGGATCGACCGTGCAGACAGCTCATGCGGGCGAACTGCTTGTTTCGCACGACTCGTGGTTCGCACCCACAGATGTCACGACAGGCCCAGACGGCGCGATCTATGTCACGGACTGGAACGATGCCAGGACGGCTCATCCCGATCCTGATGCGGATTGGGATCGTTCGAACGGCCGCATCTTTCGACTAGCGCCCAAGGGGGCGAAAATGCCTGCGACTATCGACTTTGCCAAGCTCTCGCATGAGGCGCTTAACAGAGTGCGTCAGCATTCGAGTCAGTGGTACGTTCGACGAGCGCGCCAAGAACTCGTACGGCGACTCCGCCAACTTGATCCGTCCTTCAAGAGTGCCGAAGCACTGGCTCAGCAGCAAACTTTGTTCAAGGATGCTACGAATTCCAAAGATGAAATTGTAGCTCTGGAGGCGTTATGGACGCTGCATTCCATCGGCGGTTTTGATGAAGAGCGAGCGCAGCAGTTATTGAGCAGCCCACATGTGTCCGTTCGAATGTGGACCGTGCGTTTCTTGGGCGACTCAAAGTGGCTCTCCCCCGAGTTGGCGCATCGCTTAGACGAGTTCGCAGAAACGGAGCCCGATGTGAGCGTGCGACAACAACTGGCCTGTAGCGCTGCGAGGTTCCCTGCGAACCAAGCGATGCCGATCATCAACGCCAACATCAATCGTGATATCGACGGCAATGATCCCTACCTTCCGTTGTTATGGTGGTGGGCGGTCGAAAAGCACAGCCTTGAAGGTCGCGAGGAAGTGCTGAAGCGTTTTTTGCGTCCTACTGTCTGGACGTCCCAATTGGGACGCGATGTACTGTTGACTCGCCTGATTCGGCGCTATGCTGCCGAGCGAACTGTTGAAGGGTTAAATTCGGTAGTAAGTCTTTTGAACGCGGCTCCAGACGATGCCTCGCGACGTGGGCTGTGGTCGCACGTATTGCTGGGTTGGCAGGAGCAACCTCGAGACTCCACCTTCGCTGGATGGACCACACAGGTGAGCCAACATGAGCTTGCGAAGCTGCTGCTGCAGGACTGGCAATTGGCACGGGACGACTTGCAACTGACTCAGTTAGCAGTCAACTTGCGTTTACCAGAGCCAATCGCTGCGGCGACAACCGAAGCCTTCGATACAAAGTCGGAACTTTCACGCCGGGTCGCTTTGCTGCACATGCTGAGTGGTTTAGCAGAGCCAAAGCTGATTGACGCTGTGTTGGTTGTGCTTGAGTCTGAACAAGACTTAGCCGTACGGTCTGCGGCCTTGCAAGTGTTGGCTCGATTTGAGGATGTGCGGATAACCCAGCAATTGATCGCCTGCCATCAGTCGTCAACTCCTGAGTCGCTCAAGTCTCAAGTACGCGATGTACTCTTGGGTCGAGCGTCATCGGCCAAGGCATGGCTGACGGCTATCGATCGAAACGAGATAGAGGCCTCGTCAACATCGCTAGAACAAGTACGCCGAGTCGCGTTGCTGGGAGATAGTCAACTGGATGCTCTTGTCACCAAGCATTTTGGAAAACTGCAAAGTAGTTCTCGCGAGGAGAAACTCGCCGAAGTTCGTCGGTTGAACAATGACTTGCGGGCAGGCGAAGGTGACGCACGATCGGGACGCGAATTGTTCACGAAGCACTGCGCGGCCTGCCATCAGTTGTTTGGTGAGGGCATGAAGATTGGACCTGATCTGACCTCAGCCAATCGCCAGGATCGTGACTTCTTGCTGGTCAGTCTAGTGGACCCGAGTAGCGTGATTCGGAAGGAATTTGTGAGTGTTGTCATTCAAACGACCGGCGGTCGAGTCCTCACGGGACTAGCGATAGATCGCAATGATGCCTCGATCACAATTGCAGATGCAAAAGGTGAGAAGCAAGTCGTGCTGAACTCGGAGATTGATGAACTCCGCGACTCAGAAGTGTCGATGATGCCCGACAACCTCTATTTGCAGCTGAAACCGCAAGAGTTAAGGGACTTGTTCGCTTATCTCCAGACGAAGAAATAGAGTATGCTAAGGCTGGCGCTCACCGACTACCTACCTCCCCCGCTAACTCCAGCCACCCCTGCGTCAAACCCAAAGATACCATGCGATTAGCACTGTTTTTCGTATTGTGGATTAGCCTCCAACCAGCCTGGGCGCAACAGGTCTGGGCGCAACAGGTCTCGACCAGGCCCTATCAGAACTCGCTTAAGCCGATTGTAAACCCACCTCCCCTATTGGCTGATTATCCAGAGTACTTTGAACCCATTCACGAGGAAGCTCGTTTTGAGGCACCGCCGATTGTGAATGATGAACGAGCGGATTTACACGTCCGAGCTTGGCGATTCTCCTACAACGCGAGGGGCATTATTGAGATGCCCAATCATCTGCGATCCAAAGATACCGCCATCATTATGGTTCATCCTTGGGCCATCGATGACGCTTGGGGCTGGAAGAGTCCAGAACCGAATGGTGTGGCTGATTTTTGCACACCAAGGAAAAATGCCATCGCAGCAGGCCATACAAAAAAGGTGATTGACCCGTTTCTCAAGAAGCTGCGGCCGCGGGCCGTCTTTGTCATGTACAGTTTGCCCGGACCGGCGGACGCTTTGCGAACCAAGGTCTATCGCTCGTTCAACAAGACTCCTACGGCAAATGAGCGTACGGTCGGTGAAGCAGAACTACGAAAGCGGCTTGCTGCATACGAATACAAGGGGCAGCCACTTCCGGAAACTCTGTCGCTGAACACCTCAACGCCAGTGATCGACTATTTTCAACAGTTTCCAGGTCTAGATGCGAGCAAGCGATACAACGGCGATGGATTCTGGGAATTACCGATACCGGTAAGCACCTCGGTTAGTGTCGATCCATCGGATATCGTGATCTTTGATCAAGAAGGATACGCCCCCTTGCGTGAGTTCTTGAAAGCCAATGGCGTTCGGCACGTGTTGCTTACGGGTTATGCTACCGACATGTGTTATTGCCGCACGACAGCTGGTTACGAAAATCTCTCCAAGGATTTTAATGTGTTCTTGGTTGCAGATGCGTCTTTGGCAACCTTCCCTTCGAATTCGAGTCCACGCTTTGCGGTCAATGCGGCGATCTCGTATGCGGCGCTGAATCAACTGATTACACAAGTGTCGTGGGTGCAGTTGGATGGAGGTGAACGCCATGAGTGATAACCCAGCCGCGGCACCTGCTTTAACGGCTAAATGCTCCCGGCGAACCTGGCTGCAGTCGGCATCGGCGGTGTGTGCCGGCGGACTTGCATACCATCGATTGGCAAGCAACTTACAAGCTGATGCGCCCAACGCAAAAAGTAAAGCTCAAATTGCGATTACGTTGGACTTAGAGATGGCTCGCAATTTTCCTCGCCGCGAAGACTTGCATTGGGATTATGAAAAGGGAAACCTCGACGAAGCGACCAAGAAATATGCTGTCGCAGCAGGCCAGCGTGTCAAG
>JANRMD010000397.1:0-3156 GCA_033761895.1 Pirellulaceae bacterium
TGATGCAGAAAAAACGTCCCGAATAGTCTCCTGCGCAAGCTTATGACGAATGTTTGGGAGTATCGACCCCAGTCCCACAAAACCGAACGCCACTTGCAAAGCCGAGTCGTCTTCATTGGTCCGGAGTTGTCCGGAGTCGCAAGCGGTGCTAAAACCATGCCTGCTCCGTGACTCGCTTGCCCCATGTTTATCTCCCGCTGAGTCCATCGAGACATTTTTGCAAGCGAAGCACGAAACCCATAACACTTCGTTATCGTGCGGTAACCGCCGTGTCACGACCGTAAAGCGAATCCCAAGAAGCGACCGAATACCCAATACGATCCGAGCAGCTATCGTCGGGCGATCCATCGTGCGTGCGATGATGCGTTCCCGCCACCAGAGCCACTGCGAAAGTTGGCCGACGAAACCGAAAAAGCATTTATTGCGCGGCTAACCGATCAGCAAAAAGCAGCCTTAGTGAAGTGGCAGAGTGATCAACGATGGTCCCCCAACCAACTCCGGCACACGGCAGCAACCGAGATTCGGAAAAAGTTTGGCCTAGAGGCTGCCCAGGTAATCTTAGGCCACGCCGCCGCTGACATCACTCAGGTCCATGCCGAGCGGGATGCTGATAAGGCGCGAGAAGTGGTGCGACAGATGGGTTAATTCGAAACTGAAGATCTGCTCGCTCGCACCCTAAACTTGCCGTTCAGTGGCGGACTTATAGAGTAAGGACGCCAACACTCGCCGCCGTCAGTCCGCCGTGACGGCGGTGAATGCACTTAACTCAATACTTCGGCCAGACCATAGTCCTCCGACAAAATTAGTCATCTTGACTCTGCCTCTGGCGGTTCTTGCAACATCCGAGAATCGACGACTTTCTGGAGTTCGGTAAGAATCTCGGGGTAGGAACTGGCAAGGTACCTAACCACCTTGGCGTTATCCAATAGTGTTTTCAGATAACCAACGACGATAACCAGATTGAGAACGTTCTTCCCGTGTTGCTCTTCGATCAGTTTGAAATCCTTGGAAAGCGAGTTCATTTCGCGTTCCATCCTTGCCATCTCCACTGCGGTCAACCCATGGGTATCGCGTGGGGCCTCTTTGTCAGTCAATTGATCGGCTGGAGTAGCAGTGATAAGGCACTTGGCATAGCTATCTGAAAAATTATGCGCGGCGCACATTAACTCTGCCATTTCAATTTGCCGCATTGGCACAACTTTTCGGAGCTGAGCAAAAGTTGCACTTGTGGCTAGCTTCCCGCGCAGTAGAGTGACCGCTTCGTCGCAGATGCCTGCAAGCAGATCCCGTTTCTTGCGAATTTGTGCAACATCTACGTCCAAGACTTCGGCAATCTCATGCTCGGATACTCCGCTCTTAACGGCCTTCATGATCATGAAGTGTTCCTGGATCGCCGTCAGGCGGCTGACTTTGTGATTGTAGGTGAATGCTTCATCGTCGAGCGCAACTAAGCACTGTGCCGACTCTACACGAAGTTCCTTCAATACCTCTAACCGTATGTGCCCATCGAGCAACATGTACTTCCCCGGTTGATCTTTCTGCGGAAAAACCACCAGGGGTTCAATTACGCCCACTTCACGAACGGAAGCGGTAATCTGACGATACTTCAACGTTGACTTAACGCTTTTGGGAACCTTACGCATCGGTAGAATGTCAGCTAATCCCAAACTGAGAATTCCGCGTTCGCAGGCGAATGGCACAGCAGGTTTCATAGAATCTCACCTCGCTGCGAAATTTCAGAAGCTAGGTACGCTGGCATCGAGTCCAGCGATTCTGAACGCATCAACTCTAGGAATTTCTTGTCTTCAACGAGTTGGCGGATGGCTGAAACTACGAACAACAACCGCGTTTCGCATAATTTGGACTTTTGAACGACGAGGCGCTGTCTGGCGGATTCACTTTGGTACGTCTCCAGTAGTTTCTTGCTAGATACTCCTTCGGGTTTAGCTCGCCGTGGGCCAGTACGCAGTGTCTTACCGTCGACTTGCCTCTTCTCGATCAGGCGACGAGCGGCGAGCAGCTTTTTCCCGCGAAGATCATTGGATTCGTAGGCTTCAGTGAGAGCCCGCTGGATATCGTGATCGTCGGAAGTGGCAATCGTTACAGCAACACTTAGAGGAATCTGACCGCGTTCAACGGCCATTACCAATCGTTCTTCGCCGTGCTTGATCAACTTTACTATGCCTCGTACATAGCCTACGTCTAAGTCTGTTTTCTTTGCAATTTCAGCAAACGAGTAGCCACGGTCCTTCAGTGATTCAATCTCGTGCACTTGCTCCACACTTGAATGCTGACGTCTGGCCAAGTTCTCAACGAGGCTCATTAGCAACAGCTTCTCTTTGGTAACATCGACAATGATCGCAGGAATCTCAATTTGTCCGAGCGCCTTGTACGCTTCGTACCTTCCCTGCCCACAAACCAGCCAATATTTCTCTTTCACCGTATCGTCACTTGAAGGCTTTCGAGTAACGGTTATCGGCTTCTTCAGTCCCAAGCTAGCGATGTTGTTCGTGATTTGTCGAAACTTCGATTTCCCACGCTCTCTTGGATTGATGACTATGATCTGATCAAGAGGGATCATCACTACTTCTTTTTCGTCGCGCTTGCTCATGCTGCCACCTCAATTCGTTGTCGCTTTGCAAGCGTAGTGAAGTATTCGAGACTGTCGAATTGATAGGTGTCGAGGTGAGCGCCATTCGAATCACAAAGCATCAGCCGCGGAGTCGAAATGTCCATGATTGGTAGGAGA
Organism: Pirellulaceae bacterium; assembly: GCA_033761895.1. Lineage (GTDB taxonomy): Bacteria > Planctomycetota > Planctomycetia > Pirellulales > Pirellulaceae > Aureliella. The sequence continues at coordinate 2,750 of JANRMD010000397.1, forward strand.
TAGTAGTCAGAAGCACTCTCGTTTTGAGCGTCCATCCGCACGAGGATCGTAATATCCGGCGCTACGGCCTGTTCAATATTGACTAGCCAGCGAAATGAGCCTGCTTTTGTTTGGCGACAACGGGACAACACCATGGATGCACTGTATTCACCATTAATCAGCAACAGATCGGAGTCGGAATCCTGAGTTACTGATGCACCAACGGAGCCTAGCCTTGCTATAACGTCACCCACAAGCGCCGGGTACATCTCGTGCATTTTGTGATTTATTGCGATGTAATCGTAGTCACGATCTGGCTGGTAGCCGGCAAGTCGGTAGGCTTGAAGCAAACTGCCGAACCGAGAGCGATACGACGACGAGGTGGGTGTGTTTTCAGCTGCATCTATCAACCCAGCCGACAAAGTTGG
>JANRMD010000398.1:0-27653 GCA_033761895.1 Pirellulaceae bacterium
CTTGAGCCCGTCGCCTGAGACCAACGGTTCGACACAGAGCTCCTCGGATAATCGCAAAGTCAACTATTTGTTGACGGGTCCTGCAACGACAAAACTCTTGCGAAATGGCCTATTTGCCGGGCAATTGGGGCTTCTCAAAACTCTTTCGACTGACGCGTTTTCTTTTTGTCGGACTGTATTTTTTTATCATTTAGTCTGCGACGAGTTGCGGATTTCGATGGCTTGGTGGCTGCTCGCCGCTTCGGCTGCACAAGTGCCGATCGAATGAGCACCTTCAGTTTCTCGCGACAACTGTCGATGTTCTGCGCTTGATCGCGAAACTGCTGCGACTGAATAACCACTTCCCCTTCAGTAGTGATGTAGCGCTGCGCGAGCGTCCGAAAGCGATTCATCGGTGCTGGCGGAAGGAAATCGTTAGGCATCGCCCACCTCAGCGTGGCTTTGCTGTTGACTTTATTTACGTTCTGGCCGCCCGGACCGCTACTGCGAGCGTAAGACCACTGCAAATGATCTTCCGGAATGGACAGATTTTCATTGATAAACAAATCGGGCACGACCAACACCTAGCGAAAATGAATCCTAAACGGTTTGTGCAGTAGCAGACTGCTGAAATAGTAACCCGAAGCGTTCGCGAGGGAAGGTGAAATGCCCCTCGCTGAGGCTTTTTGATGTTGCGCGTTTGGTTGCTTTGCTGTTCCGCGAAGCCGCGAGTACGAGCACCATTTCATTGAGTACGAGTACGAATAAACTCGAAACTCGCAACATTAAAACTAACGCTTCGGGTTAGTGTTCTGATAAACATTGTACAAGCCTGACTGCCTGCGTGGGGCGCTGCTCAGTTGGATGCCCGGGTGGGGCGCTCCTGCTAGGCTTGGAAAGTGCGACCCACTCGCTATTTCAGCAGCGCATCCGTTGCAAAATTTCAGCAGGGCATCCGGCAAAATTTCAGCAGCGTACGGCAAGATTTCAGCTGCACATACGGGAGAATTTCAGCAGCGAATATGCTGCAAAATTTCAGCAGCGCATCTGTCGAGAAATTTCAGCAGTGCATCTGTTGCAAAGTTGCAGAGCAACGGCAGGTGATAGCCTCGGATGCCAGTCCCAGGTTAGAACGCAGCGAAGTGAGTTAGTCGCGGAGCGACGGCAGGGAGTTGGGGGTAACTCTGCCGTACGAAATTGCATACGGCCACCACAATGTTCACAAAAATGGGGTCATCAACCAACGTTGATCCCGGCATGCCATCGCTCCGCGACTCAGTGCTTCATTGGGCCCAGCCACCTGGGACTGGCATCCCAGGCTATCACCTGCCGTTGCTACGCAACTACATGCACATGCAACTGAATGATACGCGGCTAAATGTAACTGAATGCTACGCAACTGAATGCTACGCAACTGTATGCGATGCAACTGAATGCGATCCAACTGAATGCAACGTTTGCGACTAGACCCTTTACCTGTGGCACGGCAAATGCGACTCACCCAATGCACGGTCGCATTCGGCAAATGCGACCCACCCAGTCCGCGGTCGCAATCGGCAAATGCGACCCACCCAGTCAGCGGTCGCAATCGGCAAATGCGATCCACATAATCCATGGTCCTATTCGGCAATTGCGACCCGCTCGGCAACTTGCCGTGCTATTTCTAGGACTGCGCAGCCAAGGCTGGACGCATCTTATCGGGGGCGTAGAGGTACGGGTTCAGCGAAGGGTCGTTGTACATCTTCATTTGACGATAAGTCTTATGGCGTTTGCGACCTGCCAGGAGATCGTCCAGCAACTCACGCAACGACTGACTCAAATCGCTCTTCTGAGCTCGGCAGAGAGCGATTCGCACGTGCATCCGTTGCGTATGTTCAGCGTTCACGTCGTCGCGTTGTAGTTGCTCTTCATAATGAAACAACCGCAAGGACATAATGCTCAGCCGATCGATGGCGCTCCCTGGAGTCTCGGTGTTCTGCCGTGCTTCGGGGGCTGGAGAAACCTGGCGACTTTCCAGTTGCTCCGTAATCCAGTCGTCCATCTTCTCGATGTGATCATTCCGAGCTTGATTGAAACGGTCGATGGCTCGTTTGACAGTCGCAATTTGAGCGTCGCTGACCGAGGGGCTGCGAGCGATATCTTCCTGGTGCCAAAGCTCAAAATTGAAAATGTGCTGCTGGCATACGAGATTCAACCAACCGGTGTAGGTGTTCTCGATCGGCCGCTGATGCCAGAGGGCGACGGTGGATTCGTGCAATGCTAGTACTTCATTTACATCAATCACAGCAATTCCCTTCAGCGTGGATTTCGTACTCTTGGGTGTCCTGGCGACGCTAGCAGGAACTGCAGCTCGGGCCATGGCGGATCACCTTCATGATTTTTAACAAATGACCGCAAACTGGGAAAGAGAGAACGACTTTGAGGACACAGGCAAAATGAGTTTTCAGAATGGCCAAACAACTGTCGAAACTCGTCCGATAACAACCAGGGGAAACGCTACAGGCGTCCTATTGCTTTTGTTTGATGCCATTGGAAAGGATAACCGCGATGCGAAAATTCTTCGCGATCAGTTTGGCTGGATTCGCCCTCTCGACTTTGCCTGCGGGAGTAGTCTGCGGACAAGCGCGAGGTATCGTTCCTGGCACGGGCGTAGAGGTGGATCAGGTCGGCGACGACTTTGAAGATCCATCTTGGACCTACATTCCCAACAATCCCAAGAGCACGGAAGACATCGATAAGAACCAGCATCAACCGGTAGGTCGTTCCTCAAACGGTCGCTGGTATGAAGGCGTTAAGCGCGGCCATCCGGATATTGTTCGACGCGTTGAAACGCCGCCAGACGGGTTGCCAGGTAGCCAAGGTGCACTGCTGATGCAGTCGCTCTACACCGGCATTCCGAATCGTCCCAGCGGTGTGATGCATCAAGAGGACTTTATTTGCAACGTACAAAATCGGTTGGGTGGCCCGATGTCAGTGGCTCAATCCCCCAGCGTTACCACGCGCGTCTTCTTGCCACCCATCGATGAATGGGAAAAGCGTAGTGGTCCGCAATTCGCGTTTCGCGCTGCACTCGAGACCACTCCACCCAAAAAACCGCTATTTGACTTTGGACCAGACAAAGAAGGGGATGATGGCATCTATTGGCCTGGCTTCTTCCTGGTACTCGAAAGCAAAGCTCAAACGAAGAAGGAAGCCGACTACGCTTACTGGCGCATCCGGGCTGGTCGCAATGGCGGTGACTTCAAGGGCTTGCAAGTTGAAACGACGGGTTGGTGGACGTTAGGTATGTCCTTCACTCCCGACGGCATGGTGCACTACTATGCTAAACCGGGCGTAGAAGACCTAACTGCTGAAGACTACATCACCTCGCAGTTCCCCTACAGCTACAAAGCGCTCCGTTTCCGTTCGTTCTTCTACAACGTAGTGAACGGCGACGACGGCAAGCACTGGACGACGCCTTGGATCGTCGATGACCCCAAAGTCTTCGTCGCGCAAGGCGGCAATATGGCCAGCGCTCCGCAAAAAACAAAGCGGCGCTGAGTGTTGCACAATTGGTACGGCTACGATTGAGACAATCGTGCGACAATAATTACAGCTACGATTGAGACAATCGTGTGACAATTGCTGCGGCTACGATTGGGACAATCGTGCGACAATCAATCGTGCGACAATCAACCAAGGGAGCCTGTACTCACTTTGGGTACTGAAAAACAACGATTTTCAAAAGTCAAATCGTTTCTTCGAGTTTTTTTCAGCTGAGGATCGGCTGGATCACTTTTCCATGCACGTCGGTCAGTCGAAATTCGCGGCCTTGATAACGGAACGTCAGTTTCTCATGGTCGAGTCCCAGCAAATGCAGAATCGTGGCGTTGATGTCATGGACATGCACACCATTCTCAAGCACATCCATGCCAAAATCATCCGAGCGTCCATAACTCACGCCACCGCGCACTCCGCCTCCAGCCATCCACATCGTGAATGCGTCTTTGTGATGATCGCGACCCAAGCCACCTTTATCGTCCGTGCCACCTTGTCGAAGTGGTGTGCGTCCAAACTCGGATCCCCAAACCACTAAAGTGTCCTTGAGTAAATCGCGTTGACGTAAGTCTTTGATCAGCGCTGCAATGGGCCGATCCGTCTCTTTGCATTTCTCGGGCAGACGATTTTCCAAACCCGAATGATGGTCCCAATCCGAGTCGTACAACTCGATCAATCGCACTCCACGTTCCACCAATCTTCGCGCGAGCAAGCAGTTGTTGGCAAAAGAGGCTTTACCAGGTTGCGCTCCATACAGTTGCATTGTTTCTGCCGATTCACCACTTAAGTCCATCAGGGTTGGGACAGAAGCTTGCATGCGAAAGGCCATTTCGTATTGACCGATGCGCGTGGCAATTTCGGGGTCCCCAGATGCATCTAATTGTTCTCGGTTCAATTGTGCCAGCGAATCCAATAGTCGACGTCGATCGTCACGACTATGCCCCTCAGGATTGGATAGGAACAATACAGGATCGCCTTGTGAACGAAACTGGATGCCTTGATGGATGCTGGGCAGGAATCCACTTGACCAAAGACTTGTACCGGCTCCGCCCGCAGGTCCGCTCAACAGAACTACATAGCCAGGCAACTCTTCGCTCTCTGATCCTAACCCATAGGTCACCCACGACCCCAAGCTTGGACGACCTCCGCGACCGAATCCCGAATGCAGCAACATCTGAGCGGGTGCATGGTTGATTTCATCGCTGTGTACCGAACGTATCACGGCAAGTTCATCAACGACTTCCGCCAAATGTGGCAATAAGGCTGACAGGGCTTGTCCTGACTGGCCGTGCTGGGAAAATTTCCAGGGTGAACCAGCGAGTACCGATGTCTTGCCGATAAACGCAAAGTCGCGTCCCTTGGTCACCTCAGCTGGGCAAGGTTGATTGTTACGCTTGACCAGTTCCGGTTTCTCGTCGAACAAATCCAAATGCGATGGAGCGCCAATCATGTGCAAGTAGATCACGTGCTTGGCTCGCGCCGCGAAGTGTGATTTGCCTTCGGCGGCACTCAAATCGGCTTGCATAAACTCACGGTGCATCAACGAGGCGAGCGCGATGCCACCAAAGCCGATGCCGCAGTTATTAAAGAAATCCCGTCGCGAGGTCCGTGGGAGTGATATTGGCATTTGCATCCCCTTCATCGCCTAGTCCTTCGTGATTGTCTCGTGCAGGTTCAGTAATGCGGTCGTAACGCTAAGCCACGCATCATCGCTATTGGTTGCTGAAGCCTGCGCGGTTAGCAAGTTCTTGATGGTACTGCGTTCGGTGTCTGAAGGCAGACGCGCGACGCACAATTGAAACGCGAAATCAACTTGCTTATCCACCGTATCGTTCCCTTTTTCAGATTGAATGCGCTGTGCGAATGCCTTAGCGGCCTCGACATACACGGGGTCATTCAGCAGCGTGAGGGCTTGCAGTGGAGTGTTTGTGCGCGAACGTTTGACCGTGCAATTCAGTCGGGCGGTTGCATCAAAGTTCATGAAACTGGGATAAGGCGCGCCGCGTTTCATGACAACGTAAATTCCCCTGCGGTGCTTTTCGCTCCCAGGGCTGACCTCATATTCGTAACGCTGACCACCGACCTTTGTCCAAATGCCTTCTGGTTGATAGGGACGAATCGAAGGTCCAAACTGCTTCAGATCCAACAGTCCAGAAATCGCCAAGGCATTATCGCGAACCAACTCGGCATCCATTCTAAAACGCGGTCCACGAGCCAACAGACGATTGCGGTCATCGAGCTCAAGTAACTCAGGCGTAATGCGAGAGCTTTGCTGGTAAGTGGCTGACATCACGATCGTCTTCAGGACATGCTTCATGGACCACTCACTATCCATGAACTCCACCGCCAACCAATCTAGCAACTCTGGATGCGATGGTGGCTCACCTTTGATTCCGAAGTCTTCAGCGGTCGGAACAATGCCTGCACCAAACAACTCTGCCCACCATCGATTTACGGTCACTCGAGCCACCAGAGGGTTTGTTTTTGAGACCAACCACCTTGCGAGAAGCAACCGATTCACTGGTGGTTCCGATGTGGGCAACGCGTGCAACGCGGCAGGTACATTCGCCTCGACCGGTTCTCCCGGCCGCTTGTAGTCGCCGCGCATGAAGATCGTTGATGCACGCGGGCTGGCAAGTTCGACCATCAACAAAGTCGTATCAGCCGCGACGGCAGCCAGTTGTTTTTGCAGCTTTGCTAAATCGGCTTGCAGTTGGCTGCTTGGCGGATCTTGATCGAAACGATATTGCAACAACTTCTCGCGTTCGCCCTTCGACCATTCCTCCTGAGACTTAGCAGCGATAACCACCAGTTCGCTGGAAACCGAATCTGCACTGACATTACCGGTTAAGGCTGTAAGTCGGAAGCAGCCTATCGTTCGAGCCTGCCCGAACTGCTGCGTGAGCGTAAAGCTAAGTTGGCTTGCGGCGTTCAGATCGAGAGGCTCTGCTAACACAAACGTAGCCCAGTGTGAACGATCGAACTCGGGGGAGATCGCCCATCCCGACTTGGCTTGCTGATCGATTGCTCCAGCTACGTCCCATTTTGCTTGCGAGAAACTGGCCATTGCGGCCTTGAATCCGAGAGGTTTGACAGTCCCCTCCATAGGCCCCTCCACCCACGCTTCCGCTTTGAACTCGTTCAGAATAAAGTTCCGACGTTTCGCATCGCCGCGTCCAGGCCCTTTGCCCGGCAGCGAATCATGTCGCAAAACATCCAATCGAAAAGCCCGCACGTCCTTAAGTTCCGCTTGCACTTGAACGCGATACACGTCGGTCTCGGGCGGATCGTTCCCCACCAACAGAATCGCGCCGTCGTCCAACTTCTTGTACGTATCAGTCGTGCCGGTCGACTGAAAATCAACCACATCTAACGGATGGCTCTGAGCGTCCGAGGCGCGCTTGTCAAACTCGCGACTCCATTCTGCAAGGCTTGTATCGAGTTCGCGGCGTCGTTCACTCAGTTGTTGCTCGATGGCGACGATCTTCGCTTGTAACTGCGCTCGCTTGGCATCGCGTTCTGCGTTTGCCAACGGCATAGTTGGGCCTTTGAACTGAATTGAGCTAGGCGATTTTGGATTCGTCAGATCCGCTTCCAGCTCGGTATTGTTGAAGAACGCCAGTAATTGGTAGTACTCTTTCATTTTGAAGGGATCGTATTTGTGATCATGACATTGGCAACATTCAAGTGTCGTTCCAAGCCACACGGTAGCTGTCGTGTTGACGCGATCGATGACTTGTTCGATTCGAGTCTCTTCGGGCAACGAACCCGCTTCGCAGTTGGTAGGTGAACAGCGGTGGAAACCTGTCGCGATTTTCTGTGACTCGGTGGCGCTAGGCAACAAGTCGCCCGCAATTTGCTCAATTGTGAATTGATCGAATGGCATGTCATCATTGAGCGCTTGGATCACCCAATCACGATAAGCCCACAAGTCGCGAAAATCGTCGCGCTGAAATCCATGGGAGTCTGCATAACGAGCCAAATCGAGCCAAGGGCGCGCCCAACGTTCTCCAAATTGCGGGCGCCGCAGCAAGTCATTGACCAACTGTTCATAACGTTGCTGCGTGGGATCGGCCACGAACGCCTGAACCTCTGCCGGCGTTGGTGGGAGTCCGATCAAATCCAGGAACAATCGTCGCACGAGTTTTTCTGGCGGGGCTTGAGCGGAAGGCCGCAGTCCATCGTCGATCAACCTCTGCAAGACGAAACGATCGATGGGCGACTGCCCCCAAGCAGGATACGTTTGGACGGTTTCCTGCACCGCAGCATTAGGTGCGGCGAGTTCAGGTCGCTGCGGCGCTGAGTACGACCAATGACCAGCGGGCGTAAAACTCTCTGGCCAACTCGCTCCTTGCTCAATCCAGGTTTGCAGGGTTGCTTGCTCGCGTTTCGTTAGCGGTTCCCCCACAGCTGGCATCACACCTTCCGAACCGCGCGGCAAGCAAACTCTGTGTAGTAGTTCACTCTTTTCAAGATCTCCAGGCACGACCACCGACATCGCAGTTGTGCGTTGATCGAGCCGCAAGTTGCCTTCCTGTTTTTTGTCACCATGACATTCAAGGCAGGAGCGCTGCAGTATGGGATAGACGTCCTTCGCGAAATCAACGTTGACACCGCTTTGGGCAGCTCCAGCTTGAATATCAGCGTAAGCAAGATGTATCCAAATCGAGCAAACGAGAACTGCAAGCCAGCGGACCATGAGACTTCTCTAGGCAGGATGTGTGGGAGGGTGACACTAATCATAAACAGTCTAGCGCATTGTTGCACGATTGTCCAAATCATAGCTGCAACATTTGGGACAATTGTGCGACACTCTTCCAGTGATTCATGGTAACCTTGAAAGCGATACGATGCTGACAAACTGCAGCTATAACACGCATGGAGTTTGAAATTGGAAGCTTTACAAGCCGTTGAAAATGGGGCAACGCTGAAAGACGCTGATTCTGCTTCGGGCAAGACTTCTGCGCCCCGAACTCGCCGATCATGGGTGACAGGTATCGTCGATGGTGCACTGTTGATCATTGTTATTACCGGGGCGTGGTACGCTTGGCCTGTTCAACGCGAAGCTGGGCGACTGCATACGAAACGGCTTGAATTGCAACGGCGAGTTGGCGAGATGCCGATCAGCGACCCGACCAAGTACCATGTACTACTCCTCAAGAGCGATAACCCACTTGAGTTTCGCTGGAGAATTTACGTACCGAAAGGTGTTGGTACCACGCTGGCGACGGAAAGCAAACACTCCAATGGCTCAAGCAGTGGAATGTCAAGCTTTACGCATAGCTCCGAGGCAGCTGGTGAAAGCTTAGTCACCGCCACAATTCTACCTAAGGACGAAAGTGGCAACATGCAGGTCAAGATCCGCACGACTAACTTGCACACCCGCGGAACTGGAACCCAGTACCTGCGTGATGAGACTATCCAACGCATGGCAAGTGAGAAAGACATATCCACTTGGCAAATAGCCGGCCGAAATGGCGTTGAAGTACGCTCGCTCGACGATCTCGTTTCACTTCTGGCGATCGAAGGGCCGAAGGACGACGATACTACCAAGCAGGTTAGCGTGCTTAAAATACGTCTCGCGACGCAGGAAGCACTTAACAAATCTCAAAATCCGTAACTCATCCGATCGGAAAGCTAAGATACCAGCATGCCACAATTCGGACTGCGAACGATGATGCTTCTGATTGCTGCCACAGCCGTGTGGACCGCTTACTATACGGGGCGAGAGTCGATTGAACGCGATACGGTTGCAATCGAATCCATGCATGCTCTGGCGCCAGAATTGCATATCCGCAATCAGCAGGAATATGCGTGCCTACAGATTGATAGGATGGATGATGTCCGCGAATACCAGTGTTACTTGCCACCCGGCCATGAGTACAACTTGCACCTCCAATGGAGCCAGGAGTTTAAACTCAATGATAATTCGTGGTACCCCGAAGCATCTGTGACCCTGGCTGCTGGCAAGCACCAAATTTTGATGAATGAGATGCCTGATAAATTGGTGGTGTCGGTAGATGGCGCGGAGGTCATCGATGTTCCCAGGAAAATGCCCAAATCACGCAGTACTGGGTCAACCGGTGTCGGTTATGGATTCCAGTCACAATGGTATCCGATGGATCAGTCACTGACGTTGCTTCGCTTGCGAGAAAGCGATAATGGCACAATCTCAGATGAAGGGCCTGGGATCGCGTTGTGGATAGAACCGAAGAAATAGCCATGTAACTTTGGGTTGTTGTCGCACGATTATCCCAATCATAGCTGCAACAATTGAGACAAGTGTGCGACACTATGTATCCGCGACAATTCACAATCAATTACTTCAACAGCCTGCTAGGTTTCGGCAATCAACCACTTGCGACAGTACACGTTAACCACGCCTCACTTAATAACTGATAAGATCGACTTCGGCAATTCTGGAATAAAGCTCACACGATGGTCGCGCAACTGGAACTGATTCTGCTCGGTTTCGCTGTCGTCGTAGATAGCGTTTTGCTGCTGGCACTTCTTGAACGTGTCAATCGACCTAACACCGCCATTTGGATCACAACGCTGATCGCATTCACTTGGCTTGCACACGCCAGCGGTTTTAGCCATGTGCTGCTTCGTGGAGCCGACGTTGAGCCGTTCGTGTTGCTGGATCGCTTCAGCCTAGCTCTGATCGCCATCGCGCTGCTAGCGATCCCCTCAGCGATGTTGCATGGGGCTGTACGATTGAACCATTCACTTCACAACCTACGACCAAATTGGGACTGGCGATACGCGTTTGCCTACCTGTCTTGCCTAATGACGCCATGGGTGTTTTCCCAAGCCTGGGCCACCGACAGTCGCAATCTGGGGCACAGCTTTGAGCCCTATGTGCGGGGTTACCTGTTAGCGTTGCTGATCATGAATGTTACTTCAGCCATTTTGTTCTTGCGTTATCGAACGTTCATCGAAGCCGCTTCGACTCGGAAGTTCTTCATGCAGTTAGCCGTGTTGCTGGTCGCCATGTCGCTACTGGTAACTGGCTATGGCTGGTTCGCGCGCGATACGGTTTGGGATTTGCCCGTTAGGTTGGTTGTGATTGTCTCGCCACTGTCCGTGATCTCGCTGTTTCTGTGGTACGCGCTGCGCGACAAGCTACTACCGCTCGTCTTCGAACGCGCGCTCGTGTACGGCGGATCGCTGGTGCTGATCATGCTGTTTCATCGAGTTTTGGTGATTCCGCTGGCTGAATCCATGCAGCGAAAATCGAGCCTCGATGTGATTTTGGTCGAAGGGATCATTCTCGTTGGCGTCATTCTGGCTTGGCCGCCGCTTCGGAATCGCGTGCGCGAATCGTTGCGGTATCTGCTTAGTCGCAACATTTTTCAAGTCCGCGAAGCGATGCGTACGCTATCGTTGCAAATCAGCCAGCAGGATTCGCGTTCACTCGACGACCTCTGCGATTGGTTCACTCGCAGCAGCGGTGAGCTGTTATCTCTGGAGCAGGTTTGGCTGTGGTTTAATGATGCCCGCGTTGGGGTCCCTCGATCATGGAAGCGAGGATCGATTACACCGTGCCCAGCTGAGATCACCAGTGCAGAGATGCTGGCGATTTATGAGTTGCTTAACAACCGCAATGAGAGTGCCTTGGGCCGGGCAAGCCTGCGTGAGCCGTCGCTGGTCGCGTTGTGTGAACGGTTAAATGTTCTGTACATTTTCCGCTGTCAGTTCCGTGACCTAAAGGGCTTGGTATTGCTGGGTCCGCGTATTCGGAGCGACCGTTTCTCGGAAGAGCAACGCGCCTCGCTGTCGCTGTTGTTCGATCAATTCGCGGCCACTCTTTTCAATCGCATGGTCGAACAAGATCGTCTGCGGGCTGAACGCCAAGCGGCACAGCAAGAGAAACTGGCGGTCCTAGGTTTGATGTCGGGGTCACTAGCGCATGAAATTCGCAATCCTTTATCATCCATTCGGACCATCGCCAGCTTGCTCCGCGAGGACTTGGCCGATCAACCGGCTCAAGCCAAAGATGTGGGCATTATCGTCCACGAGATCGATCGTCTGACCAGCATTACACAGAGGCTACTCGACTATTCAAAGCCTGCCGACGATCGCGCCGTTGGCGTCAATGTGCAACGCGTGGTCGAACGGCTGTTTCATATCCTGGAACCCTGGGGCGCTCAGCAGCAAGTAAAACTGGTGGCCAACTTCAGCAGTGCATCACCACTGGTACGAGCCACCGATGCGTCGGTCAGCGAAATACTGTTCAATTTGTTACGTAACGCCATCGAAGCCACCAGAGCGACCCCGCATGCGTGCGTCTCCGTGACCACGGAGGTACAGAATGCGAAGTTGATCGTCAAGGTCATGGATAACGGACCAGGCATCGATCCAGCCGTTCGTGATAACATCTATCGACCGTTCGTGACCAGCAAAGAGTTTGGTACTGGACTTGGATTGTACATCGCGGCGGAACGGGTACGATCCATCCATGGAACCCTAGATTGCCAATCGTCGCCGGATACCGGCACCGTGTTTAAATTGCAATTGCCGCTGGTAGACGATACGTTGTCAGCCCCCACACCCCAAGCAAGAAATCCATGAAGATACTGATCGCTGACGATGAATCGAATGCTCGCTACGGCATGGCGAAGGCGCTCAAGCGAGACGGGCGCCAGATAATCGAAGCCGAGAATGGCAAAGTCGCGCTAGAACTCATCTATCGCGAGCATCCCCATCTTGTGTTCTTGGACATCCACATGCCAGAGCTGGATGGGATGGAGTTGTTGGCCGAACTGCAGCGGAACCCGACTGACGCCAGCATGGAAATCATCGTAGTCACCGCCAACGACTCCATCGCTAATGCGATCGAGTGCATTCGACGGGGTGCCGCGGACTTTCTCGCTAAACCGTTCAACGTTGAACACCTGCGCGCTATCGCCACACGAACCGAGCAACGCGTGCAACTTGAACAGCGGGTCAACGAATTGCAGGAGCGTTCTGAAGCGCAAATTGGATTCGGACGCCTCTTGGGTAGCAGCGCGGTGATGCGAAAACTGTTCAGTCAGATCCCCAAAGCCGCGAAATCCCATTTGCCGGTGCTTATTCGAGGAGAGAGCGGGACAGGCAAGGAGTTGGTTGCTCGTGAGCTTCACGAGCGCAGTGACCGCGCCGACCAACCGTTCGTCGCCGTCAACACCGCCTCCATTGCTGAGACGTTGATTGAAAGCGAGTTGTTTGGGCACGTCAAAGGTGCCTTCACCGGTGCAGATCGTCCTCGCGAAGGCGTCTTTCGCAAGGCTCACCGAGGAACGCTGTTCTTGGATGAAATCGGTGATATGCCAACCGCCGTGCAGACACGCTTGTTGCGAGTCCTGCAAGAAGGCATCGTGCAACCGGTTGGTTCCGAAGAGGGAGTGCAAGTGGACGTGCGTGTCATCAGTGCAACGCATCAAGATCTTGAACAGCAAATCGTTGACAAGCTCTTTCGGCAAGATCTTTACTTTCGGCTGCGCGGGATCGAGTTAAAGCTGCCCGCGCTTCGCAATCGAATTGAAGACATACTGTTGCTCGCCAATCGTTTGCTAGGCGATCAACATGAGTTTTCGAAAGCCGCCATTGCCGCGATGTTGAGCCACCCCTGGCCTGGTAACGTCCGTGAACTCAAGCAACGCGTCGAATCATCGCTGGCAATGTCCGACGATGCGATTATCTCACCCCAAGATCTCGGTTTGGTTGAAGTGCTTCCGAGCATCGACAGCACTACCTTTCAGGCTTACTTTGACCTCCCGCTGACCGAAGCGAAGAATCGTTTGGTTGAGGACTTTGAACGAGCCGCAATAGATCGTGCCATCGAACAAGAATCTGGCAACGTCAGTGCCGCCGCCAGACGTCTAGGGATCCATCGTCAGAACTTACAACAGAAAATGAAACAGCTTGGAATGCGCGATGACGATGCAAGCGTCAACTAGCAGGTTTAGTGGGCGAGGGTGCCGCGCGCCACTGCTGCCACTGCCACTTCACTGGTTCACTGGTTCACTGGTTCCCAGGCTCTGCCTGGGAACCCACTGCCTTGCAGGCTCCGCCTGGGCTGTGCGACAAATAGCAATCTTTCAAAAATCTCTAGCGAGAGTTTTGTTACAGCTTCGTTTTGCGTCAACGCAATCGACGAGTGAAAACGCTGTGACTCCCCTCGCCCCGGTACTCCGGGGAGAGGGGTTGGGGGTGAGGGGTGAGGGGCAATCCCAAGTTAAGCCAATTTAAGTAAGCCCTTGTGCTACCGTCTCGAGTAAACATTGAGAAAGTCGCTTACTCCAGACCGGGCGCCCCTCACCCCCCCGTCCCCCTCTCCCCGGAGTACCGGGGCGATGGGGAGTTCCTTAGTTCGTGACTGTGTTGCCTGAATAGGAACAAAAGTTACATAATCGGATTCTGTCTTATTGCTATTTGTCGCACAGTCCAGGCTCCCCTGAGTCAAGAATGTCGAGGCGGAGCCTCAAAGCAGCTCATTCCCAGGCAGAGCCTGAGAACGAGAGCCTTGGCGCAAGAGCCTGAAATGCGCAATGACGAGTCCTCAACGAAGTGACATTCACTCCGCACTTAGTTTTCTGCTACACCAACTTTTGGTTTTCTGATCAACCGTCGAAGTTCGTGTTAGAAAGCGAGCGTCAGTTGGGACGCATCATTTGTGTAGCAAATCAAAAAGGTGGTGTTGGCAAAACAACCACGGCGATCAATCTAGCTGTCGGATTGGCGAAGGCCGGCGAGCAGACGCTGCTGATCGATCTTGATCCACAGTGCAACGCGACCAGCGGTGTGGGGTTAGTACCGGCTGAACGGCACCCACTGTTGCTGGAAACGGCCCTAAGCGAGAGTTTGCTAGCAACACGTTGGGAGAATCTTCAGCTGCTGCCAGGTAGCCGCAGCTTCGTCGACGTGGATCGACTTGAACGTGGAGCGATCAGCGATTCAGCCACGTTGCGGCAGCATTTGGACGCTGGGATGGGGAGTTTTGATTTCGTTTTGATCGATTGCCCGCCATCGCTTGGGCAACTTACGCAAGCTGCGTTGACAGCCAGTACTGAAGTCTTGATGCCGATCCAATGCGAGTTTTACGCGATGGAGGGGCTGACACAGATGATTCACGTAATTCGTTCGGTGATGAAGCAAGGAAATGGCAGACTGGCCTTTGGAGGAATACTGCTCACCATGTATGATCCTAACCTTGAGTTGACTCACGAGGTCGACACTGAGGTGCGAGAGTTCTTTGGTGATATCGTCTTCGACACTGTGATACCGCGTGATGTTGCGGTATCAGAGGCGCCGAGTCATGGGGTGGGCGTGATGGATTACGCTCCTCGTTCGCGCGGCTGCCGCGCCTATATGGAACTGTGCATGGAGGTACTGGAACGTGACTAAAGATCGAAGACTAGGGCGTGGGTTGGCGGCTCTGCTAGGGACTCCGACTGAAGAAGACATGGTAGTCGACGGGACGGTTACGGCGAGCTCTGCGGTTTCCACAAAACCCTCTACTAAGGCCAGTGAATCAGCGGCTGATGCGAGTCTCAAGATTGCTGAAGGCACAGAACGTGGATTGAAAACCGATCGAGTGACTGGCGCGGTACCCATTAACTCCAACGAACCGCGTACCCGGTCGCTTGAGTTAAGCGTTTATGAAATCGATAACAATCCGTTTCAGCCGAGACGCAAGTTTAACGAAGAAGAGATCGCTGCGCTGGCGGAGAGCTTGAAAGAGCACAAACAACTGCAGCCGATCTTGGTGCGTCGCGTTGGCGAACGTTATCAGTTGATTAGCGGTGAACGCCGCTTGCGTGCAACGATTCACGCTGGACTGAAGACGATCCGTGCCGAAGTGCGTCAAGCGGATGATCGCTTGGTGGCTGAATTGGCGATTGTTGAGAATCTGCAGCGCAAGGATCTCGACGCGATCGAAAAGGCGCTTTCATTCCGTCGCTACCTCAACGAACACAAATGCACTCAAGAAGATCTCGCCAGGCGTTTGAAGATCGATCGCAGTACGATTGCGAATCTCATGCGACTGCTGGAACTGCCCGAGGAAATTCAACAGTGGATCCAATCCGATAGAATAACCGCGGGTCATGCCAAGGCTCTGTTACCGCTTGGTGATGAAGCCCAGCAGATGGAATTTGCCCGACGCATCGAACGTGAGTCTTGGACGGTGCGTGAGACCGAGCGACGTGTGTCGGAACAGTTGGAAAGTGAAGATGGCGTGGTGAACATGGCACCACCCAAAACCACATCCCGCAAACGCGTCATCACACCGCAAATCGCTTCGCTCGAGCAGCAACTACGACTGTCGCTGGGTACCAAAGTAGAGATACGCCAAGGGATTCGCGGCAACGGACGCATCACAATTCAATTTGCCAGCCCCGCCGAATACGAGCGGATCATTCAGTTGATGTGCCCCGATCGCAAATCCGCTGCCGCTTAACCAGTGGGCGCCTGAGGTTAATCCGAAGGGATACAAGACAATCCGGATTCAAGCGAAGGAGCTATCCGGTTTTGCGGAGCGCGGGCTTCCTCGCCGGCTGAACCCACGCGGTGACTCGGCAATACCAACCCATCCCGCCTCCTTAGTGCTTTGTCCACATTAGACTTTTGGGTAGCGGAATGCGTCAAGCATTTCGAGAGCACTGCGGTGGCTCTCGAAAACCTTGACGGGCTTGTGTGTTTGTGAGCCGTCGTCGCTAGCGGTCTGTCTTCTTGTGAGCCGACGGCGCTAGCCGCGGGTCTCGAAGTTTGGAGCGTGCATGGATGTGGCTCGGTCCAATGCGAGTCGAACTGGAAGCTATTCTGTATTGGTAAGTTTATTCACGATGAACGATTGCTGCTTCGGTCACCCGCGGCTAGCGCCGTCGGCTCAGTCTGTCCCGCGGCTAGCGCCGTCGACTCACTAACCACGCCGCCGAAATACCGGCATATAGAGTCGAAAAAAACTCTATCGCTATTAAGTCAGCAGCCTCTACTGCACGCCGGTTAATCCCTAAAACCTAACGCATTTAACGCATTTTCAACTCGCGGAGGGTAGAAATCACCGAGTCGTATCAATTTTGAGGCCATATTCATGGCAAATGCGGCAATAAGCAGTTTCCGGCGGCGGCTTGGTAGAGAATCGATTTGGGGCGAGATAGACTAGTGGAACAGCTCCTTTCCATTGCCCCATTCTGAAAGGGATTCTCCATGGCCAAACGTGCCCTGCTTATCGGCATCAATGAATATCGAATTGCTGGAGCCAACCTTAGAGGCTGCGTGAATGATGTTGTTAACATCGAACGCGTGTTGACTAAGCACTATGGATTTCTACCTGCTGCTATCAAGAAATTAATTGATGCTCAGGCTACCAAGAAAAAGATTGAAGCTGGTATCAAGGCCCTGCTGAAGGGGGCCAAAGCAGGCGACGTATTGTTTTTGCATTACTCCGGTCATGGTGCCAATACACCGGACCTTAATGGTGATGAACCTGATCGGCGAGACGAGATTCTCTGTCCGAACGATCTCGATTGGAAAGACCCGCTGACCGACGACTGGTTGCGAAGCACCATCGACGAGATGCTACCAGCCAAAGTCAATCTAACCATTGTCATGGACTGCTGCCATTCAGGCTCCAACACCCGCTCACTGCTGCCACCGGACGCGCCCGTGATCAATCGCTTTCTACCGAACCCTTATGATCTGATCGAAGTCGAATCTGGTCGCAGTATTCGGGGCAAGGTCAGGAAAACGCGTGCCACGTCGAAGCCTAAGGGCAAAGCCAAGAGTCGCGGATCGCTGGACATCGCTGTTGCCGATATGCCCGAGGTATTGATCACCGGCTGCAGGGACTATCAAACCTCTGCAGATGCCTTTATCGAAGGGAGCTACAACGGTGCGCTTACCTATCACTTGGTCAAGGCCGTTAACTCGCGTAAAGGCAAGTTGACTTACCGGGACTTGCATGACCTGGCTAGCCAAATGATCGCTGAAAGCAAGTATGACCAAGTCCCGCAACTGGAGGGACGCAACGACAATCTTGATCGTTTGTTCCTAGAGCCACTGAAATAGCAGGCTCCTGAAGCAGGAGGAATGAACGTCAAGCTTTAATTTCAGGGCGTGCCACCCAAACCCGATTACCTTAGATTAAATCTTGACGCTCCACTTATGCTTTGTCCAGCTCAGATTTTGGGTTTGGTCGTAGCCTCCGCTGCCAAGCGGTGGTTAGGCAAACGCATAGTGTCCACCGTCTGGCAACGGTGGCTACTCCAGGACATGCCAAACACAGTGAACCTCAAAATCTAAGTTGGACAAGGCACTAGTTGGCCGCGGAAGTTCGCAGTCTCACACCATTTGAATGTCACATCATGATTAAGCGAAGACCAGCCAGGCAGACTTCGGGCTCTCGGAGAGCGAATGCACAGACGCGACAAAAAACTGCGCCGCAACCGGAAGTCAATCCTCCCAAAAAACGTGCCACCCTAGCGGTTTTGGTCTACCTGTGTGGCGATTGCCACATCGAGAAATTCACGGATCAGTATTTGAAGAGTCTGCTGGGGGCTGCCCCGACAGAGAACATTCATCTGCTCATTCAGTACGATACTCCGGGAGGGGCCAATCGGTATCTCGTGACCGCGGGAGATAAGGAAGCCGAAAGACAGGAAGTGCGTCGTGCGGTTAATACCGGCGATCGAATGGCTCTTGAGGAATTTTTGGAGTGGGGCTTGGAAGCCGTATCAGCGGAGCATCACGTTCTGATACTGTCAGGATTGGGCATCAATCCAAGGTACGTTCGACAAAGTCTGCCATTGGAAAGCCTGCCCGAGCAATTGCAGAAGATTCGCGGCGGTAAGCCCGGCGACCCGAATGAACCCAAAAGATACTCGCAGGAATTTGCGGAAAAGGTCGCCGAGCTCAGCCCAGAGGAAATTGCGAAGTACCGCGATGCGATTCATCAACGGACGTTTTCAATTTGTCATGACTTTAGCAATTCCGGTTCGCTGGAGATGACAGCTCTCCGCGATGCTTTGCTGAATGCAAGCCGCCATTTTGATGAAGTCAAAGTGGACAATCGCTTTGAGATGATCTTGATACACGCTGGCGCGACAGCTTTTGTCGAAGTACTTTTTGAACTCGAAGGTCTAGCTCGAGTATATGTTGGATCCTCGGATCGACTACCCGACAAAGGTCTCCCGTTTGCGAAAGTACTTAAGAACTGGGAACTTGCAATTGCAAAAGGGGAACGCAAAACTCCTTTCTCGCACGTACTAGCTGAACAATTCCTGGATACGGTTCGAGCTGAACCGAAGAGCGCCGCTTCGAATCTCGATACACTCGTCGCCGTAAACTTGGATACGCTAGACGAAGTGGCTCGAGTGCTTGACGCGTTGGCAGTTGCATTACTGCACAGTATTGGTGACTGGCATGTCTTGGACGCGGTCCAGAAAACAGTAGCGGGTGAACATTCGATCAATGTCATCGAGCCTGGAGCTAGTAACCCGAATCAGCATGCATCGGTTTTGGATGATATCGAATTTGTGCCGGCGGTCGACCTCTTTCTACTCTTATCCCGCTTGGAAGAGGAGTTTGCGAAGAAGCTAGATCGGCCAGCCCCTGAGGCTGTGACAACTGCCAAATACCAATCTCCGGTGCCGATTGCATTTAGCCAACGCGATCGAATCCAAAAACTCTACAAACTGATTCGCAAAACCGTCGCTCACTTGAACTCATCGCACTTGTTGGCCGATGACTCGCAGGATGGCTCGCTGTTTATTCATGAAGACGAATCGCGCAGACGTGAAAAGGGGCTACACATTTTGCTTCCGCAGTTGCGGACTGCGGATCAGATCGCCAATGAGACGGGCAAGATCTATTCGCTATCGACCCCAAGCTATTCAAAGCTGAATTTCTCGCGTCGCGTCCATTGGTCAGCGCTGGTTGGCGCGATGCTGATGATTCATGAGAAACCTCACGCGCTGTGGCGTGTGATCAGTTCGATGTTAGCCGACGCGAGCAGTCCTGCGCGAGACGCGGTCCTCAGCCGTTTGATTAGCAAACAATCTGTGGTATCCCAGTTACGAGGTCAATTCCGCTCTTTGGGCGATGCCGAATCGCTCACCATGTCCTTCGATTTTCTCGACTCGGGCGAATCGGATCTCGCCAATTTTCAAGTGCGACTTGAGCCTTCTTTGGGCGGGGCTATCGTTTATCAGCAAACGAGTCGTGTTTACAAATCCAGCTTGAATTCTACCTGGCGCAATCTCCAGTCGCTGCTAAACGATTCTCGGCCCATGGAGGACATCGTCGCCCGGCTTCGCGCGCTGGGTGCTTCGCTTGGCGAAGATATCATTCAAGACATGATCGAGAGACTTGAGGTCGAACGAACGGCGATCATTAAAAACGGCGGCGAAGCACCTCACCTGACTCTGCAAATGCCGCGTGAGTTCATGCGTTTTCCGTGGGAATTGATGTGTGACGGAAAGGGCATGCTCTGCGAACGTTATGCGTTGGGCCGACAAGTCTTTATGGAGTCGAACTCGGTCCGCCCATCGACGCGTCGAGCTTCTGACCTGATTCGTGTGCTGATCATCGGCGATCCAACGTACACCACGGAGTTTAAGCAAGAGATTTTGAAACGAGGTTGGTCTCTGTCTGCCTTGCCCAGCGCGCGGATCGAAGCAGAGTCCATCGAGCAAGCATTTCGTCAACTGAATGATGAAATGGCAGGCGTTGTTGAATTTGAAATTGTCTCGCTCATTGGTACAACGCTCTCGACCGATGATATGCGCATGCACTTGCGCGACGGCGGCTTCGATTTGATTCACTACGCTGGCCATGCGGTATTCAATCGCGAGGATACTGATGGCAGCGCGTGGGTCTTAAGCGATGGCTTGTTGCACGCGAGAGAGATTCGCAACACCTTGGCAAGGTCCGAGCAACCACCTTGGCTGATTTTTGCCAACGCGTGCGAAGCGGGCATGGATGGTGAAAGTAAAAGCTCTCAGCCCAATGATGTCACGGGCTTGGCGACGGCGTGCATCAATTTTGGTGTGGCGGCCTACATCGCTCCTCTGTGGCCGGTAGACGATGAGATCGCGCGTTGGATTGCCATCGGTTTCTATCGCGAATTGCTTCGTGAGCGCTACAGTGTGGGTGAATCTCTGCGCCGCTCTCGAATGGCGATTTGGAATCGACTGCGAGAATCCGGCGTGACTTTGACGATGCCAGCCAAGACTGCCTTAACCTGGTCCAGTTTTGTGCTGTACGGCGACCCAACCTCGCGGCTGCTACAAACGCTGTGGACACCAACCAGCATACGCAGCAAGAAGAAAACAAGTGAATCTAAATCCGGCAGTGCGACCCGAGGAAGCATCGCCGTACAATCGCGATTCCGATCCGTAACCGCTGGTCAACTGATTTCAACCATCGACTTGCCCAGCAATTTGTTGCTGTCGCCGAGCGATACAAGTAACTTGCAACGTGGCTCGAGCAGTGCCAAAACTGTCCAGCCCGATGTGGGCATGCGCATAGAATTGGTTGAGCGGGATGGATTGCGGTTTTGGAGAACAGTGACAGGAGACGGTGAAGTTCGCACGAGGACGTTTTCACCGCTTGGAAAAGTTCTCGATCCGCAAAACGAAAATGACCTCGAAACACAACGCAAACGTCGTTCGATCAGCTCGCACATCGGCAGCGAGCGAGGTGTCATGGAGTATGCGCAAGTAGTCAAGTCTTGGCTAGTCAGCAAATACAATGGCTCCGCCGGTAAGTCACTGATCTCGGATCTAGCCGCTGAATTCGATCGTCAGCAAGTCCCCGATGAGCAGCTGTGTCGGTACTTGAGCGCTGACGAATGTAAACGTGTTCGCAGTCAGAACCCCAAGGTCCGCAAAAGTCGGGCTGAAGCCCGCGGGGAAGACGGTGGCGAATGGCAGAAACGCGAAAAGAGTTCTGGGCAATTCGATCGCGCCTTGTTGGTGCTCCATGGAACATTTACCAAGAGCGGGCCATTGTTTGCCGATTTTCAGCAGTTGCTACCGCCCGATCGGCAGCACCCCGAAGAGGAATCGGAAAGCCTTCTGAATTGGATGTTGAGACGCTACCGTGCCGTACTCGCCTTCGATCATTGGACCCTTTCGAAGTCGCCTTTAGAAAACGCTCAGTTGCTGCTCACGCAATTGCCGCAAGTCTGGAAAAAGGCTGGACGCGATGCGCCACTGGAGATCGACATTCTGTGCCACAGTCGCGGAGGCTTGGTGGCGCGGGCCCTGACCGAAAAGCTTAAGCATCAGATCCGAATTCGCAGAGTGGTCATGGTTGGCGTGCCCAACGCGGGAACTGGCTTGGCCGATCCGAGTAAGTGGGGCATGATGGCCGACATTTTAGTTAACCAGATAAGCCAAGATCCGACTGGACTGCTCGGACGGCTGAGTTGTTTCCTGTTCTACATGCTCGCGCAAGGTGTCGAACAACAGGTACCAGGCCTGCAAGCCATGCGGCCTATCACGACAGCGAGTCCGCTGACGCTCGAACCGCATACGGAGTACTTTGTGGTCGCTGCGAACTATGTTCCAGACCGCAATACGCTTAGCTTGCAGACCATCCTTCAGGAATTGGGGAATGCGGCAATTGATGAGTTCTTTCAGGTACCCAACGATTTAGTTGTGGAGACGGCCAGCATGTGGTCGTTGGATAAAAAATCGTCATGGACGGAGAAAATCCAAGCCTTACCGCGAGAGAGCATTTTGCTATTCAATACCATGCGTGGGGGCCCGGAGAACATCATCCCAGTTCTCCAATCGGGAGTGCACCACACCAATTACTTCCTAAATCGAACCGTTCGAGATTTCATTCGCAAAGTTCTTGAACGCTAGCGCCTTGGTCCAGTTGTGAATTAAGGTGATGAGTGTTTAGGCGTAGGCCAAGCATCTGGATTTGCTGAGCGAGCGCACATGCGGGCGTCCTGCCCAATGTTACTCAATTTCAAAGCAACTGGTTCTCGGGCAGTGCCTGTCGACGTGCCTGTCGACGTGCCTGTCGACATCCCAGTCCGTTGGTCCGGTTTTCTGGAGCGCGGACGTCCTCGTCCGCTGAACCCGCCGCTTATGCAAATACAACCGGTTTTGGTATTTGGCCTTAAAGGCGAGCGAGATCATTTCGCATTTTGGGACAGCTGATGCCGAAAAACGTAAAGCACTTCGAACACCTGCACACCTTTAGGCTAAAGTGAGTGACCCTGGGCATCCCGCCTGCGGACGGCAATTTCTTGAGCGCTCCTCGCCCGAAGAAATGCTGTCGCTTATACTTCAGGAGAGCGAATTTAATTGGGCCTCCCCACTTTCGCGGTTCGCTGACGTTTTCCAACGGTCATCCACTTAGTCGACTAAACTCCCACGCATGATAAAAATTACCGGCGACTCGATCGACCTTGCAGCTCTCCTGCCTTTGGTTAGCCATCCGGATTGTGGTGCCCAAGTAATGTTTGTTGGCACAACCCGCCAATGGACGGGTGACATACAGACCGCGTATCTTGAGTACGAAGCGTATGAGCAACTAGCGCTGGTCAAGATGAACGAACTGGAAGCAACCGCCCGCAGTCGTTGGCCTCTCAAAGAGGTGGTTATGGTGCACCGTATCGGCCGCGTTGAAGTTGCCCATCCAAGTGTGGCTGTTTTGGTTGCAAGTCCTCACCGCGCGGAGGCTTTCGAAGCAGCCAAATGGCTGATCGATGAACTCAAACATCAAGTCCCCATCTGGAAACAGGAACACTACGTTCAGGTTTGTTCGGACCAACAAAGTTCGCAGTGGATCCACCCTTCAGCGGGCAGTTGCAATTGCGAAACGCACGTGAGCAATAAAAGCGATCAACAACAGCAAGCGGCGCAGCAATGACAGATCCTCATCAGGCATCCGCTTGCACCGTTGAACCCGATAACCAAGCTGAAGCATCGCAAAACAAGCTGGTGGATCGATTCGGGCGAGTCCATCGCGCGTTGCGAATCAGTGTGACGGATGTTTGCAATATTCGCTGCCAATACTGCATGCCGGCGGAGGGGGCAACCTTCTTGCCTCAACAACGTCTGTTGCCTTTCGAACGCATTGAACGTTTTGTACGCATCGTTGCCCAGTTGGGAATTACCAAGATTCGCATCACCGGTGGTGAACCGCTGATGCGACCGCGATTGTCGGAGCTGATCGGACGGCTTTCGCAGATCGAAGGCATCAAGGACCTGGCAATTACAACTAACGGCATGCTGCTCGCCGATCAGTTGCCCGATCTGGTGCATGCTGGATTGAAGCGGATCAACATCAGCTTGGATACGCTCAATGAAGCGACCTTCAAGCGACTGGCAAGGCGCGAAGGGCTTCAGAAAGTTCTCGAAGGAATCGCCGCCACGCAGGCCTTTCCATTTCTTCGCGTCCGCCTCAATGCTCTGATCTTGCGGGAAGTGAATTATGACGATGTTGTACCATTAGCCGAGTTCGCGAGGGCGCAGCATCTACCGCTGAGATTTATTGAGTTCATGCCCTTGGATGCAGAGCGTGCTTGGCAGCAGCAGCGAGTTGTAACTGGAGAAGAGTTGCGAAGGGTCCTCACGGAACGCTTTGGTCCACTTCAACCGTTAACGGTCCGCGATGCCAGTCAACCCGCGACCGATTATGCGTTCGCCGATGGTAAAGGGGTTGTCGGGTTTATCGATTCAGTGACTCGACCTTTTTGCGGGAACTGCGATCGGTTGCGATTGACCGCTGAAGGACGCCTGCGGAACTGTTTGTTTGGACATGAGGAATGGGACGTCGGTAGTTTGTTGGCGGAACCAAGGCTCGACGATCAGAAAATGCTCGAGCTTGTTCGCGATTGCGTGCGACACAAGCACGCTGCGCATGGGATAGGCGAAGCGGCCTTTCAGCAACCTGAACGCGCCATGTATCGGATCGGCGGATAATTCATGGCCGATGTTCCGCACAGCGAAACGAACTCAGACCGCATCTACCTCGATCATGCGGCTACCAGTTGGCCGAAGCTGCCCAGCGCCACCGCCGCTGCACTTGACTTTATTCAGAACTGTGGTGCAACCAGTGGCCGCGGCGCTTATCGCAGTGCACAGATAGCGGATCGTTGGCTAAGCGACGCGCGCTTAGCCGTCGCAAAGCTGCTAAATGCTCCCAATGCGAACTGTATCGCCTTCTGCAATAGCGGCACTCATGCCTTGAACGCTGCTCTGCAAGGGCTGCTTCGCGAAGGCGATCATGTGGTCACAACTGCGATGGAGCACAACAGCGTGCTGCGGCCTCTCTCGCAACTGATGGCTGTGGGCAAGAACACCATGACCATCGTCGACTGCTCTAGATTAGGCTCAGTAGCTGCCGAGGCAATTGATGCTGCCATGCAACCCGCAACTAGGTGGATTGTCGTTGGCCATGCGTCCAACGTCACTGGAGCGGTTCAAGCGATTCAGCCGATCTCCGAAGTTGCAAGAAAGTATGGCGTTGGACTAATGGTCGACGCATCCCAAACGCTAGGTTACGTTCCCATCGACGTGACCGCGTTTGGAATCGATGTGCTGGCCGCCGCTGGACACAAGGGACTGCGAGCGTGGGCCGGGACGGGGCTGCTCTACGTGGCTGCTAAGTTGCAGTCGCAGGTTCGACCGCTCATGACCGGCGGCACGGGCAGTTCGAGTGAACGAATCGACAGCGCTCCGACTTGGCCGCAAAGTGTAGAGGTTGGAAACTTGAATCTGCCCGGTATCGTATCGCTAGCCGTGGCGGCACGAGAAGCAGATACCTCGCAAGCCTGGCGACCACTTTACCGGGCCTTATTGGCAGGACTTAGGTCCATTCCGGGCGTTCAACTACATGTTTCCGCTGAAGAATCGACTGCGATTCCAGTGGTCAGTCTGACGGTTGAAGGCTGGGACAATCACGACTTGGCTAGCGTCCTCGACGCGAGTTTCGGCATCGAAACTCGCGCTGGGTTGCATTGTGCCGCCCTAGTCCATAACTTCATCGGAACACTAGCCGATGGCGGGTCATTGCGCATCAGCCTTGGCCACACATCGACACTGGAAGATGTGCAGGCGGTTCTCGCGGCGCTCCGCACCATTACTGGAAACGAAATCGAAGACTCTCAAGCATGAAACAGCCTTGGTACAAAGATGGCCTGAAGTTCAAATGCACGCAGTGCGGTGATTGTTGCAGCGGAGCGCCAGGATATGTCTGGGTGGACGAAGCCGAAATCACCGATTTGGCAGCGGCCATGCAAATGGAGATCGAGACCTTTAAGGATCGCTTCATTCGTCGCGTGGGAGCCAGATTCAGTTTGGTAGAATATTCTGATGGCGATTGCATTCTGCTCGATCCCGAGACTCGGAAATGCCTTGCCTATGAAGGGCGACCGATACAATGTAGGACTTGGCCTTTTTGGAATTCCAATCTCCGCAGTGAATCGGACTGGGAGGCGACCTGCGAAGTTTGCCCCGGTGCCGGCAAGGGTAAGCTCTACACGTTGGGGCAGATCGAGGAATCTCGCAAGAAGAAAAATGTCTGAGGCGTTCGTTGAGGTTGAAAAATGTTGAAGCGACGATTCAAGCAACTGGCCATCATCGGCGCGACTCTAGTCGCTTTGCTATTGGTCGTTGTCTTGATGTTGCCCACCATTTTAGGAACCAAATGGATCTATCAACCGCTCGTCGATCGCCTGGCCGCTGATAACTTCGATTTGACGATTGACAGCGTACATCTGCGTTGGTTCTCACCGCTCAAGTTCGAACGGATCGCTATCAAGCAAGCCGATGGATTGGGCTTGGTTTCTATTGCCGAGATTCGATCCAATCGCGGACTTTTTGGATTTTTGATCGGTGGTCGACGACTGGGGCGAATCGAAGTTGTTCGACCGACCGTGGACGCACAGTTGCTTGCGGACGCATCGAATCTCGATCGGCTCATCAAAGCCATCGAAGGTAAGTCAACGACTAATACGAAGAAAGACAAACCGCGTATCGATGTCGAAGTCGCCTTGATTGATGCTTCCGCTAAAGTGCAACGCGAAAATCTAGCCGAGCCGCTGGTCGTGATCCCACCCTTTGATCTCAATATTCAATACCTGGCGGCCAGCGGTCCTTCGCGCTTGCATGTGGGGCAGACACAGGTTCTGAAGCAAGTCGAATTGACGCCCGAGTTGATTGAGCTGGGGTTGGGTTACGCTGTTCCGCTCATGGCCCAATCAGCTTGGTTTGATGGCAAGGTCTCGCTCGACATCGGCGAACTGGATATTCCGCTCGACACACCTATCGAATCTACAGGCAACGCGGTGTTAACCTTACACACGGTTCGCACTGGTCCAACTCAACCAGCGGTTATCACCGTGCTGGATCTGATCGCAAGACTCCGTGGCGTCGAATCGCAGCACGAACTTGTGTTCGTCGATGGTTCGCAGATTGAGATCGGCATGAAGGATGCGCAAGTAACGCATCAAGGTCTGCAAGTCGGTTTGCCACGCGTCGACTCGAGGTTGCAATTTGAATCCGCCGGTTCGGTCGGTTTAGTGGATAAGCAATTGGCTTTGAAGTTGCAAGTTCCCATGCCCGTTGAACAGCTTGCGCGACGCGATCAAGTCAAGGAACTTGGGGTGCCAAAGTTAACCATCCCTATCGGTGGAACGCTGGATGAGCCGAAGGTCAATTTTGAGGAACTGCGCAACGAATCAGCAGCTCTGCTCGCGGTGATCCGCAGCCGGGTCGCCGACGAAGCCCCAGCCACGGCAGCCGCATTGGGAGCACTGGAAGCCGCAGCTGGCGGTGACTTGGACGAAACGATCGCTGCCGGAGTCGATTTTGTAAAGGACCTCCGCGAACGCCGCCGGGCTGCCAAAGCAGCCGCCGAAGCTCAGCCGACTAGTGATTCGCCAGTAGAGCCCAAGCGGCCAATTATCGACGGCGTGCGCAGTTTGCTGCGAGGCAACAGAAAAGAGCCCTAGTGGAGCGTTAAGCTTTAATCTTACGATTAGCCGCAGTGCGCTAGTGCCGCAAATTGTAAATTCGGTTACAGATGGGAGCCACTAGGTCAATTTGCTAGCTTTTCTAGTTTAGAAACTGGTAGTGCATTTAAAGGCTGTTCCAGTGCTTAATGTTGGTTTTCTCACGACTAACTCAAAC
>JANRMD010000399.1:0-17116 GCA_033761895.1 Pirellulaceae bacterium
AAGCGGTGGACGCATCGATTTGCATAGAGTTACCACATTCGTGGATTCGGAGGCCGGCAATCCCGATGGGCGTAACTTCGCTATCCTAGCCAGCGGTACTGGCAGTCAGGTTGATCTCTCGGCACTTACGTCTATCCTCGACCGATCATCTTCGGGTCTTGGTATAACCGGAACCTCATCACTTCAAGCCGATGGAGGTGGACAGATTGTTGTGCCACTGCTGGCTAGCCTATCGGCTACCGATCTGGTCATGAGCAGTCCAATCTCACTCCCTTCGCTGACCTCGTTCACCCAGGCTACGATTGCCGTCAATGGTATCAACGTCGTGATGCCAACACTGACCAGCATCGATGGCGTCAATCTGAGTGTCACCGCTGGCGGGTCACTCGCGTTTCCCAATGTCACTACCTATACCAACACCAATGCCGGTACATTCAATTCCTGGACTGTTTCTGGTAGCGGTAGCTTGCTGGACCTGCAGAACATCACGACTATTACCAGCAGCAGCTCCCACATTAAGCAACACTCCATTTCGGCCTCAAGCGGTGGACGCATTGATTTGCACAGAGTGACCACATTCGTGGATTCGGAGGCCGGCAATCCCAATGGGCGTAACTTCGCTATCTTAGCCAGCGGTACTGGCAGTGTGGTTGATCTCTCGGCGCTAACAGCTATCCTCGACCGATCACCTTCCGGTTTCGGGATCGGAGGCTTGTCTTCTCTCATCGCCCATGGAGGTGGGGTGCTCCTTGTGCCGCGACTGACCAGCATCTTATCGACCGAGATCGAAGTCGATGCGACAGGCGTCCTAAGCGTTCCAGCTCTACAGTCCATGATCGATGGTAATGTCAGGGTAACAGATCGGGATTTCACATTCCCCATCTTGACTATGCTTTCTAATACTGGTCTGGATACCATCGGCACGGCGCACATCATTTTTCCAGTTCTGCAAGAAGTCAACATCACCAATCAAAGTTATGACGCAGAAGTTGTAATACCAAATCTGAATCGCATCACGATTAGTGGCGGCAAATTAGCAATTCAAATGCCGCCTGCGTTACTTAGCGTTGATATGCGAGGCGGTGAAATAGCTGTCAACGCTGATACTGAAATCCGTGAATCGTTTGTTTGGACCGGCGGAAAACTAATAGGTAACAAGTCGCTAACGTTAGCACCGGGTGTCGATGGCAAGATAGGCGGAGTTACTGCTAAGGTACTTGCTACGCAGCTGATCAATGACTCTAGTCTGACCTACGACGGTTCAAGCTTGGCATTTGGTGAGGGTACCACCGCTGGATTACTGACCAATCTTGCCAATCGCTCACTCGTAATGATCGGCGATGGCGATATCGCGGCCGCCACCTCAAACGCGGCTCACCGTATCAATAACTTTGGTACCTGGCAGCGCTATGGATCTGGCAATACCAAAATTGATGTCTCCGTTGAGAACAGCGGCAACCTCGCGATTCAGCAAGGCGCTTTCGATATAGGCAACAGTCAGAACTTTGCTGTTACTGTTAACGGAACTGTTAGTACCCTCGCTGCCGCTAGACTAAGCGTCGCCGGCAACCTCACCGCTTCAACGCCTAGCTATGACCGCTGGTCAACTGCTGGCATCACGCGGCTTGATGGAACATCGCTCCAGAAACTGGAAGTGATGAGCACCAATCTAGGTGCTAACACTAGCGGCTTCAATGAGAACTTTTCACATCGCGTTCTTGAAATCCTCGGTAGCAACGTGCGCCTCGTCGATGAAGCCAACAATGCACCTGGCGCCGGTAGCGAAGTTGTCTACGTCGACTCGTTACGTGTTGGAAATGGTGCTTCACTGGATCTCAATGGTCTAACTCTTTACGCACGCTCGATCTCCAATGAGGGCCAGATTGTTGGTGGCAGTGTCGTGTTGATTCCCGATGGTGGATCGTTGTCCTTGAATTCACCTGTCTTCGGCTCGATATCTGCCCCCGGTGAAATTGATAACTGGGATTTCCTCGGTCGCGTCGGACAACGCGTGAAGCTGACCGTTAATCCAGGAGGAACGACTGAGCCCGCAGCGCCCGCCCCCTCGCTCGGCTTGGCGACGATCGAACTGGTAAATCCAAGCGGCACGGTCATTGCCACGGCAACCAGTGCGGGTGTGGGTGGACCAGCCACTATTGAAATTCCGGCCTTGAACGTCGATGGTAACTATCGCATTGTCGTTCGCGCTCCCGATGCTGAAGCGAATCGCACCGGAAACTACATCCTGACCGGCATCGACGCGAAACTCGACAACTATCCCCTGGTTCTCAACGAAACCATGACCGGCTTGATTGAGAGCCCCGCTAGCGTTGATCGCTGGACCTTCTCTGCCGCTGCTAATCAGCAGGTCCGCTTGCAAATTCAGAACTCTTCGTTTGTCGGTCTGCGCTTCAAGCTGACGGGCACTAATGGTTTTGTCGGTTTCTCCAACCTGGAGACGGACTCGGAATTGCTGACGCTGCCTGAAACCGGGACGTATCAAATCGAGGTGGAATCAGCCGTCGGCGGCTTTGGAAGCTATGCTTTCAAACTCATTCCTTCGCAAGAGACTTTGTTGACACTCGGGACGCCGTTCCCCGGTTCAGTGCAAGGCGAAGGGTTCGCCCAACTCTTCCGCTTTAATGTTCCACAGAACAACCCGCTCTCGGTGCTGCTCACTTCGCCCGCTGCGTCCGACATCGAAGTTTATCTCAGCCGAGGGACCGCTCCGACCCGGCAGCAATTCAACTATCAGAGTTCCGCGTTCGGGCAAACACAATCGCTGGTCGTGCCAATTGCTGGGGCAGGTACCTGGTATGCATTGGTCTACACTCGCGCGGTGGCGGCGACGACGCCATTCAACTTGTTGGTAGACGCGGTTCCTCTGATCGTGCAAAGCACTTCGCCATCCAAGATGGCGAGGAATGTACCCCTTAATCTTCAAATTCAAGGTGGCGGCTTTCTGGTCGGCACACAGGTCTTTTTGGACAAGGCGGGAGTCGAACAACTCGCTGCCTCAAGTGTTTCGATCGATGCTTCAACTCAGATGATTGCTCATTTTGATCTATCGTCGTTACCAGTTGGGCAGATGGATGTCCGCGTGCGATTGCCCGATGGTACTCAGCGAACTTTGCCAGGGGCCTTCGAGGTACTTGCGCCGGGCACAGCCAAACTGGAAACGCGTTTGATCATGCCCAGCGCACTGGGGCGAGGTGCGAGCGCAACACTCTATCTCGAGTATGCCAATACAGGTGTCGTGGCCATGCCGGCTCCACTGCTGACAGTTCGATCGGCAGACCCCGATGACAGTGACAAGCCCAGACTGTCGCTCGACACGTCGAACCTAGCATCCAGCTTCTGGACATCCGCTCGACCAGACGGCGTCTCTTCCATTGTCCAGATCTATGCAAGTGGATTGACGTCTGGCCTGTTGCAGCCGGGAGAACGCATCCAAGTCCCTATAACCTACCTTGGATTGACGCAGCCCTTCGATTTCAGCGATACCCAAGTCGAAATGGAAGTCTTGGTCACTTCCGCAGAGGAATCGGCGCCCATCAACTGGTCCGCCTTTGACAGCTTCTTGAAGCCAAGCTGGATGAGTCCTGAAGTTTGGGCCATCGTCTTTCAGACCTTGCAGTCTCGTGTTGGCAGCACATGGGGCGACTATGTTCGGATGCTAAGCGACAACGCGTCTTACTTGAGTCGGCTTGGGCAACGCCTCAGTAATGCCAGTCAATTGCTGAACTACGAATTATCTCAAGCCATCGGCTACAGCCCGGTATCCAGTATCGGTTCCGCTATCGATATGGAAGTCCTGACACCCGGTGATGACATTCAGTTTGGTCGCACCTACGCGACCAGTTTAGCGCAACGTTTCGAGATCGGTCCTTTCGGTCGCGGCTGGATGGCTGATTGGCAGACCAAGCAGACCTTTGAGAATGGCGGAATCGTTGTGATCTCGAATGCCGCGGGCTTGCAACGTCGATTCCAACCCGATATCCGCCGATCAGGCACCTACTTCAGCAGCGCTGACGATACCGGTACCTTAACACAACTTGCTTCGTTCGATTTCCAGCTCACCGAAACCGATGGCAGCAGCCAGACATTTTCGCCCGATGGCAAACTGAAGTTCCAAACCGATAGCTATGGCAATCGGGTTTCGACTACTTATGTTGGCAACCGACTAACGCGACTGACCCACTCCAGCGGCAGCTTTATCGATATCGTTTACAACGCCGCCGGACGAATCATCAGCATGACCGACTCCAGCGGGCGCACGGCCAGTTATACGTACGATGCCACCAACGAGTATCTCTTGAGCGTGGCGACAGCGATTGGCACCGTCAACTACACGTATGATTCGACCAGTACCGACGGTCGCCGCCATAGCCTGACGTCCATTACTGATCCAACCGGGGTCCCTTTGGTTTATACATGGGACGTCTTCGGCCGTATGATTTCCAGTAGCGTCGGTAGTGGCCCTGGCGTTGGTCGGTTGGATTTCAGTTACGACGACGCGGGAACCGTTACCACAACCAGCACGACAGGTGAAAGCACTCAAGTTTGGTTCGATCATCGCGGTCAAGTTGCTCGTCGAATTCTCCCAAGCGGCCAATACTTCAATTACAGCTACGACTCCGGCCGTCGCCTGGTGAAAATCAGCGATGCTACCGGACGCGTACAATCATACGCCTACAACAGAAAAGGTGCTCTTGTATCGCAAACTGATCCTAATGGCAACGTGACCACTTTTTTGACATCGAGTAGTTCCGTCTTGCCTCGCGTTCTACTGGATGCCAACGGAAGTCGGACGGTCTATGACTACAACTTTGCTGGTGATGTGATCGCCAAAACTATGGCCGATGGTACGATCGAAAGATCAACTTTCGATGCTTTAGGTAACCTCGTTCAACTACAGAATCGTCGAGGTCAATCGCTCAATCGTACTTACAACACTGCCGGCCAGGTTATTCGCGAACAGATGTCAGACGGCACTGCCAATGTCTTCACCTATGACAGTCGCAATCGTCTGGCAACAGCAACCGGAACAGCAGGCACGACAACTTATACGTACAACGCTCAAGATCTGCTTGCCCGCGTGGATTATCCCAATGGTCGTTGGATCGACTATTTGTACGATGCCGCAGGCAGGCGTTTGCGTTTGAGCACTTCAGCGGGCGCAGCGACCAATTACGTCTATGATTCATTCGGACGGCTGACAGAACTTCGTGATCAAGCTAATACACTCGTCGTTCGTTATTCCTACGATGCACTGAATCGAGTGATTCGTGAAGACAAAGGCAACGGCACCTACACGCTAACAAATTATGATTCCGGCGGACGCATTTCCAGCATTATCAGTCACGCCGCCAACAATGCGATCCAGAACCAGTTTCTCTACACCTACAACCTGCTCGATCAACGACTTACCACCCAGACTCTCGATGGTACCTGGACCTACGCTTACGATTCGTCGAGCCAACTGATTCGAGCCGAGTTTGTTTCATCGAATCCGTCGATCAGCAATCAGTTGTACCAATACCAATACGACAAACTGGGTAATCGCACGCAAACCATCATCAACGGCATGACGACCAATGCCACTGCGAACAACCTGAACCAAATAGGCAGCTTGGGAACTACTAACTACGAATACGATGCTGACGGAAACCTCGTCCGTATCGAAGCTCCCGATGGTGTTTCATTCTTGCAATATGATACCCGCAACCAACTGACTTCGGTGACCAGTCCAACGGGTACGTGGACCTACCAATACGACGCTAGCGGTTATCGCTCGGCATCTACGGTCAACGGTGTAAGAACCGAATATCTGATCGACTACTCGAACGCATTTCATGTGGTTGCCGAGTTCAATGCTGCTGGTTCAATGGTTGCGAGCTACACCTTCGGTTTAGGCCTGGAAGCCGTCGATCAGGGCGGCTCGCGTTACTTCTATGACTTCGATGCCATCGGCTCGACAAGTATCCTAACGAACTCGGCTGGCAATGTTGTCAACCGCTATGTGTATGCACCCTTTGGCGACACGTTGTTCCAGTCGGTGGCTGTTGCCAACCCATTCACGTTTGTCGGTCAGTTCGGTGTTAGTAGTGAATCAAACGGCTTGAAGTTCATGCAAGCTCGTTACTATGCATCCGCAATCGGGCAGTTTATTTCTGAAGATCCGCTAGATTTAGCTGGCGGTGACATCAACGTTCGCCGCTACGTGGGCAACGAAGTTACGAGTCAAGTAGATCCAGAGGGAACTTTTGCGATTGATTTGTCGCGAGCGAAAAATGGTCGACTGCCATCCTTACCCAGAATTCCAACTTCGGCCGCATTCCCCAATAACAATAGGACTAGCAACCTTGTCACACGTATCGTTGGCAACCAGGCACAACAATCAAGTCAGATTTCACTGAACAATCAGACTCGTAACTCCAGGCGTTCGTTTACGAAGCCACGCTCCGCAGATCAAGTAAGCAAGATCATGACGACCAATGCCTTGAGTTATCAAGGCAATGAGCCGCAAGAGACCGTGCAACCGAAAAGCAATTTTCTATCCGATCTCTTTTTTGGTGATGCTATAAGCGTCCTGGGTGACCGTTCAAATACTGAAGTTGCCCAGTCCATTGACCCCAATGAGAAACTAGGCGCTGCTGGCTTTGGTCCTCAATCGTTCATCGCGCCCAGTGTTGAGATTCCGTATCGGATCAATTTCGAAAACCT
This sequence comes from Pirellulaceae bacterium, assembly GCA_033761895.1. Taxonomy (GTDB): domain Bacteria; phylum Planctomycetota; class Planctomycetia; order Pirellulales; family Pirellulaceae; genus Aureliella. Next base: position 6,727 of record JANRMD010000399.1, read on the forward strand.
TGGACCGGGCAGCGATCCGGTACCGCTCCGGCCGGCGACTGCACCAGCTCAACGTGTTGAAATCATCGATCAACTTTCACCACTCTTGGACTGGAGTACATTCTCCTTCTCCGAGTTTGGCTTTGGAGACACCGTTGTAGAGCTCGAAGGGAAAAGCAAGTTCGCCTACAGCACACTGCCAGTGACTTTTGGTGATCGCTCGTTCGACTTGCAAGTCGAAATGGATTTCAATCCCGTCACAGGCTTTGTGAGAGTGATCTTCCAATCAGTCGACCCGCTGACTGAGTTGCCTCCAGATGTCCAAACTGGTTTCTTACCTCCTGAAGATGGCACAGGTCGCGGGCAAGGCTTCATCGGGTATAGCATTCGTCCCAAGAGCGACTTGACCACGGGAACAGAGCTACGCAATATCGCCACGATCATCTTCGATGGGCAGAACGCGATCGCAACAAACCAACGTGATCCGCAAGATCCGTCGGCCGGAACCGATCCCGCGCGGGAAGCTCTCAACACGATCGATGCAGGTGCTCCTTCTAGCTCGGTCACTGGATTGACTTCTATTATCTCACAGACGAGCTTCTTGGTTTCCTGGAGTGGCACGGATGATGCCGATGGCTCAGGTATTTCCAGCTACGACATCTTTGTGTCCATCGATGGCAACCCTTACCAAGCTTGGCTCACCAATACAACCAGCACGTCTGCAACCTACATCGGATCGACTGGACACTCCTACGCGTTTTACTCGGTTGCTGAAGACAACGTGGGTAACGTCGAAGTAGCCCCCTCCACTTCCGACGCACAGACTTGGATATCCGATCTGTTGCTCTCTTCGTCAAGCATCAACGAGAATCGAGCTATTGGAAGCCTTGTTGGCAATTTGCAAACACCTTTGCCAGCGGGTGTAACTGCCACCTATCAATTGGTTGTTGGAGCTGGCAGTGACGACAACGCCAGTTTCGTAATCGTTGGCGACCAATTGCAAGAGGCCTCAAAATTCGATTTTGAAGCCAAATCGAGTTACTCGATCCGAGTTCGTACTACAACTAACACAGGAATCGTTTTTGAAAAATCCTTCGTAATCGCTGTCAATGACTTGGCAGAAGTCGCTACGATTCAAGTCAACAGCGGTGCCATCCAACGCTCGCTCGTTCGCGAAGTTGTCGTTAGCTTTGATGGTTTAGTTGATATCCAGGACCTCAACTCGGGTGACTTTAGTAGCAGACCATTCCAAGTTCGCAAGCGAGGAGTTGGTGGTGGCCTCGTTGAGACGATTGCAACTCCAACCACAGTGGCTGGCAAAACGGTCATTACATTGAGGTTTGCAGGTGCCTTCATTGAAGCCCAAGGTTCGCTGGTGGATGGCAACTACGACCTGGTGATCAACAGTTCAAAAATCAACCGCAATGGGAAATTACTTGACGGCAATCAAGACGGCATCGAAGGAGGTGACGCGTACTTGGGGCGGGATGCCCAGAACAACGTGCTCGCCACGGACAAGTTCTTCCGCTTGCTGGGTGATTCTGATGGCGATGGAGTCGTCAGCAATTTTGACTTGGCAGGCTTCAACGCTGCTTACCGAACTCGGACAGGCGACGCCCGCTATAACGCCGCGTTTGACTTTGATCTAAGTGGCGTCATCGACAATCGCGATCTGTTGCGGATGAATCAACAGTATCGCAAACGCATTACATTTCGCTAACACCAAGAGAGTACTTCATGATTAATCGCAGACTTTTGACAGGAATCCTATCTATTTTATGCTTTACCTGCTCAGCCAGCAGTAAAGCAGATTTTATCCTTTCAACGCGCCCCGATGGTACAACGCCTACCATTAACGCTGCCATCGGAGATACGATTAGCTTCGATCTCTACTTGGTCGAAACCAATACCAGCCGCATTACCCAGGATGGATTGCTTAGTTTCGGATTGCGAGGAACGTTTTCTTCAGCCACACTGCAAGGTTTAAGTGTAGATATCTCACCTCAATTTCCTATCATTGGAAATGGAGCTGATTTTTCCACACCTGGCCAAGTTGATTTCTTCGGAGGCTCTCTCAATCCGCCCAAGGTAGCCAGCGTGCAATTGGCAAATGTTAAATTCCGAGTAATCGGCGACGGAACAACTACGATTCGCTTCGGAGATTTAGACTCTGGTTTTGATGACTTCAGTTTAGGCGATCAAAACCTGACAAGCCTTGACAGCGCGCTGTTTGGTCCGGCCTTTGATCAGACGTTCGGTGTCACGGTACAGATAACAGCCATACCAGAACCGGGTACGTTTGCTCTGGTGGCCTGCGCCGGTTCGATTGTGATTTTGAGACGATGGAGAATTTCGCAGAGGTCCCCAAAAGGCAAAATCGCTTAACTTGCTCTCAGCACGTGAGAGAAGTTACATTGCCTCAAATGGATACAGCGGACGGCGGCGGTGGAGGAAGTCTAGTTGATTGAGATCCGCCGATGTGGAACCAAGGGTGTTGACACGCAGAAACTTGTCGCAGACTTCACGATAAGCGGCTAGTGGCGCGTTGACACCTTTGGCCACCAGAATGCGGAACTGCAGCGGATCTAATTGGCAACTTTTGATCTGCTGCAGACTAAACGGGACCATGCGGCGACTGGTGAGCATGATGGTAAGACTGCGATCGAGCGTTTCAACAACGGCCGTTGCTCCTTGATCGAATTCAACAATGCCTCCATGCCGCGGTGCGTCTTCTCGAAAACACCCCGTGTGCAGGGATACCACGCGGGCTACTATCGCGAGCGGACTGCCGTGGTGATCGTCGACCTTGCCGCCTACAGTAAGGCTTAACTGAATTCCAATACCGGACGCACTGCAGGCAGCAACCGATTCTGGATCATACAGGCAAACAAAGCTCTTTACCAAACGCCGTGACAACAACGCTGCGGCTAAAGTCGTTCCGTCAGCGGCCGAACCTCCACCGACATTGTCTCCCATGTCGAGTAAACAATAACGCGACTGGCTATCAGCCTCACATATCTGCAAGGCAGCCTCAATGCTGGTCAACTGCGCAACAAAATCTGCACGATGTTGCCATAAACGATCGGCTAGTTCATCGGCTAGTCTTTGAGCCAACGCAGCGTCATTGTCGGTCACCACAATCGTGGCCGCGCCCATCTCCGCAACATCGGCGTAAGGGAAACCCAGTAGGATGCTGTTGGAAAGAACGTTGGGTTGCGATAACTGCTCATCAGCAAACTGATAATGAGGTTGCCAATGCGGCTCGCTGGTGCACTGTCGTTCGATGTTAATCACTAGCGGAGGGAAAGTGGCGGCCATCGTCGGACGCACTTCACCACGCACGGTTCGCACCATAAGACTAGCCGCTTCGATGCCACGCGCCCGCTGGTCCAAGTGCGGATTGGTGCGATAGGCCACGAGCGCGTTACAAGCCTGAACCATCACAGGTGAAAGATTGGCGTGCGCGTCGAGCGTCCCGATAATCGGCAGATCTTTCCCAACATGCTCGCGCAAGCGGCTCAACCAGTATCCATCGGCATCCGCCGCCAACTGGCTGACTGCCGCTCCGTGCGGGGCAACCAAGATACCGTCCAGGTCAGGGGTAGCCTCCACGAGCGCCAAGATACGAGCCACCAACGCGTCCATTGTTTCCGCTGTGATGATCCCAGAAGGGGTCGCTCGCGTCGCCAGCAGCGGCACAGCGACCACATCGCCAGCACCCGTGAATTGCTCCAACCCAGCGAAAAAGCCGCCGATTTCATGATGACTGTTGGCCAACTGTTCGCGAATCGACTCACCTTCCAAATACAAGTCTTCGTGAAATTGCGTTAGCGTGGTAGGTTGACGTACAAAGGTGTTCGATTCGTGAAGAAGTGCGATAATGCCGATGCGCATGTCTGGCTTTTCAGAAGATGGGTGGGAAGCAACTACACGACCGCTTGAAGTTCATCATATTCAGGACGAGTATGGCGAATTACGTTCTCGCAAACAACCAAGGCAAACCAACATGAGTCCTTCGCTGGATGAATTACGTTCACAATTGTATTCCGCCGTGGTGGCCGATGCGTTAGACCAACTGGGTCTGCGACATCAGTCTCCGCGCGTGAGCCTGCTTCCGTTAACCGCGCCAAACTCGGTACTAATTGGACGCTGCAAGACAACCCTCTGGGCCGATATGGCGCATGTCGCTCCGCGGCCCTATGAACTCGAGTTAAAAGCAGTGGACGAATGCCAGCCCGGTGACGTGTTCATCGCTGCTGCGGGCGGTTCGCAACGATCTGGCATTTGGGGCGAATTGCTGACAACTGCCGCTCTCAACTCAGGCTGTGTCGGAGCCATCGTTGATGGTGCTATTCGTGACGTAAGCAAAATCTCAACCATGAGCTTCCCCGTCTTTGCGCGCAGCACATGTGTCTATGATAGTCTCAATCGGCAACGCGTTATCGATATCGATGTCAGCGTCGAGATCGATGGCGTCAGCTTTACGCCTGGTGATCTGGTGATTGCCGATCGTGACGGCATCGTCGTGATTCCCCAAGCGGTTGAAGTTGAGGCTATTCGCTTGTCATTAGCCAAAGTTCAAGGCGAAAACACTGTTCGAGAGGCTATTCGAAATGGCATGAAGGCTACCGATGCCTTCCGAAAGTATGGCATACTGTAAGGCAAGTGGAGCGTCAAGCTTTAATCTTAGGGTGGCATGCCCTGCGGCTCTGCGAAGGGCGTGGTTCCCGCGTAATTCAACACGCCCTTCGCAAAGCCCCAAAGCTTCAGGGCTCCAAAGCTTCAGGACCTCAGCGCGTGCCACCCAAACACAATCAACCCCCAGATTAGATTTTGGGGTGCATGTTTTATTGTCGCACGATTGTCCCAATCGTAGCTGCAACAACCGTAGCTGCAACAATCGTAGCTGCAACAATTGAGACAATTGTGCGACACCCACAACACCTGTCAATCTCATAAGGCCATAAACATGAATCATCTCTCCAACCGTCGGCGTTTCTTGCAACATGCAAGTTTGCTAGGTATCGCTGCTGGCGGAATCAACTTGCAAGCCGCCCAAGCAAGCCCGAAGCGAGTGGCTGGTATTGTGACCATCTATCGCAGGAACTCGCACGCGGATGTCCTACTCAGCAAAATCCTGCAAGGCTGGAAGGAAGATGGCGGTCCAGGACCGAACCTGAAGCTTGTGTCACTCTACGTCGATCAGTTTCCCAATGATGATCTTTCCGTCGACTTAGCCAAGCAGCATGGTTTTCGATTATGCAAATCGATCCCCGAAGCACTAACGCTTGGTACCGACAAATTGGCGGTCGATGGTGTGATGAGTATCGGCGAGCATGGTGACTACCCGCACAATGCCAAAGGTCAGCATCTCTATCCACGTCGTCGGTTCTTTGAAGAAATAAGCGACACGATGGAGAAATGCCAACAAGTGGTTCCAATTTTTAACGATAAGCATCCCGGCCCCGAGTGGGCTGATGCGCAGTGGATGGCTGAGCGAGCCAAGAAGCTAAACATTCCTTGGATGGCAGGCTCTTCCTTGCCCGTTGGCTATCGAGATCCCGATGTAACGCTGCCATTCGGAGCGAAATTGCAATCCAGCGTCGCCGTCGGTTACTCAGGCTTGGATGTTTATGGCTTTCACACTCTGGATGTGATGCAGAGCATACTTGAACGACGTGCACCCTTTGATTCCAAAGACAAATCCGCTGGCAACAAGCCAGCTGAAAAAGGAGTGCGCTGGGTACAGAGTCTCCCGGTGAGTGAGCTCGGCCGTCTTATCAAGGAAGGCGTTATCGATGTCGAGGTACTTGACGCCGCGCTGGCAGCGAGCCAAACGAACCGCCAAGCCGTCCTCGATGCCCCGCCTGAAGATGGAGCTATCTTTCTCATTCAATATCGCGATGGGTTACTGGTCCCTGCGATTATGTTAGCTGGAAAAGCCCAGGCGATCTCAACCGCATTTAAGGTCCAAGGTGCAGCGATTTCAGCGACTCGCATGGAAGAGCGAGTTGAACCGCGCTATCCGCATTTTGCATTTCTGCTGAAAGGTATCGAGCAGATGTTCTTAACGGGTCGCCCAGCCTATCCCGTCGAACGCACGCTGCTATCGGCAGGCATGCTCGACGGCCTGCTCACTTCCCGACAAAACGGCGGAACGCGCATTGACACGCCTCACTTGGAAATCGCGTACCAACCTGAGGACTACCCGTTCGGACAACACTTAAAACTCTGAGTTACAGGCTCAATAAAAAGGCCTTCAATTGCTGCCGTTCTGAATCGCTGTAGTCACTCTCAAGGTTAGGGTGTTTGCTAAGCACTTCGTCCAAGGACTTGAAGCGGCCGTCATGAAAAAAAGCTCGTCTTATGTTCAGATTCGAAAGTGACGGAGGATTGAACTTGCTTTGCCCAAACTCATCTGTGACGCCAATGTCATAGACATCCGCTGATGTAAAACGCGAGCCCGGATCGTGGCACTTGGAACAGTCGCGCGAATGAAAGAGCATCGATCCCGCACGAATGTCTTCCGCATGAGCCGCGGATTCATGGCGAACAGGCAAGCGATGGTCAAGCGTCTCGAAGAAGCTCACCAAACGCTTCACGATCTCATCATCGGTGATGTCCTGTTTGCGGTAAGCGTCGCGGTGCATGGTAGAAGCGAGTGTCGCCTTGATCTGATCTTCCAGCGTCTTCTTGCGGCCGTTCCAGCCCCAAGGACCTGTCGCAGTTGCACCCAACAAGGATGGAATGCGTTTGGCATTTCCGAATCCTCCATCACCGAAGGTGTCAGAAACCAAGTCAGGCGTAAATCCATCCACGTGACAACTGCTGCACGACATCCAACCATCATGCGACAAACGCCCAGAATAGAAATCAAGTTCACCTTGGGCCACTAGACTCGTCGCCGACTTGGGCTCACCGATCGACTTCAACACATGTGGCTCAACAGCTTTATCGATCACTGAAATCGTATCGTCAAGTTCATTGATACATAGCAATTGATCCTCGCCGAGCTTGACTAATCGCGTGGGCTTGGCACCGACAGGAACGAAGTGAAAGTCATTGTCGCCAAGCCTGCCGAAAGCCACTTCATTGCCACCCGCAATCGCTACTGCAAAACGACCGTCCGACCAACTAACAATACCGGCCGGATCAGCGGCCCCCTTCCCAGGACTGCCAAGTCGATACAGCCGCGCCTGTGCATTGATCTTCTCAGTCGGCTCGAGCAAGCTCTGAAGCGGAACTTGCGAAATCAAGTTCTGCATTAACGTTCCCCAGTGAATGTCGTCATAGTTGGTTTCAGCGATCGTGCTCAATCGCTGATGTGCGATCAGCACGCTTTGCGATGCCTCGTCGTAACACAAGCCGCCAATATGATGCCCTTGAATCTTATGTTGGACTTTGATCGCGCCAGTTGTTACATCGAGAATTGCCAAGCAGCCTCCGAAGGCGTCGGCGATGAGGAACACGCTTGGTTCGATAGCGATGATCTCCTTGGGTGGAAATTCCAGTTCGATACGCGTCAGCTTCGAATCGGCCGCGAGCCCCGAGTCACTAAGCTGGACGATTACCACCGAGCGATCCCAAGTCGTCGTAACTACCGCCCATTTTTGATCACTACTCAAGGCCAACCTGGCTGGTTGGCTGCCCAGTGAAAGCGTGACTGCTGCAGCAGATGCCTTATCGAAATCAATCATGGCTAGGCATGCTGGAGTATTAGAGATTGTAAGCGCTTTACTTGTGTCGCCGAGTCTAACGATGTCGACAACACCGGCAGGAACTCGAATTGACTCCGACCCCAATTCGAAGTCTCTTCGAGCGACCTTCGCCATGGTTGGTTGTACAGCGTTGGCAACAAAAAATTTTGAGCCTGATGCATCAATAACCACTGCCGAAGGTCGATTGAACGATGACTCTACGGATTGAGCAAGTACACATGAAGTGTGGGTAATGAAGAGTTGGCACATCACGCAGCCGAAACCGACAACATAACTGTGTAGCTGGTTTCGTAAGGAACCGACTCGAGCAGCTAAAGCAATGCCGAAGTGAATCCGGTTTCTCACGAAACCAGCTACTGCAACGCAGTTCAATCGTGGGGGTCTATGTGAACGTAAACAGCTACTCATGGCTTCACAACTTGCGACGGTTTTTGTATCAGTTGATTGAAATCAACGACCGCCTGCCCACGAGGCGCGTTGGCGGTTAGCCAATGGGACATCAGGGTGATGTAGTAGTCGTCATTTACCGCGAAGGTCTCGTAGGCACCAACACCTCTTGCGTCAAAGTCAGAACCAGCTAGGCCGTTGTTTACCACTCCACCATCGACAATCCAAAGGGGCCTTCCAAATCGATCTGTATTCTTTTCGTAGCCAACAAAATGCCCTTGGCTATTCAAGTTGGCTGCCAACCAATCGATGTAATCATGGGTTCTGGGGACGTAGTAGAAGATAAGCTTGCGGCCGCTGAGGATGTTGCCTTCTTCGGCTCGCAGTTTTCTAGTTCCCGTTCGGCTCTCAAGTTGTCCGAGTTCGCATTCGTCCAACAACGCATCGGCCAACAGATGCACGCTATGCAGTCCAATATTCGTTTCGCTGACAGTCGCCCGGCTAGCATCAATCACTACAGTGTCAACCAACTGCGGCATATCATCGATTAGCTTTGTTAGATCGCTGACAGTACCAGCGGTGATTTGAAGAACCTTGATCACACCGAAATCGTCACGAATACCTGCCCCTTCCAAGCGCTCGACAGTTTTGAACGGGACGACACGACGCTCGATAACCAACTCACGAGCCACTTGGCCAGGAGTGCGCACCATCACGGTAACCGATGTTCCCACCGGGCCCCGCAATCGCTCAATCGAAGCCGCCAGCAGTTCGCCCTTGGTTGGCTTGCCATTAATCGCTTCGATGACGTCATGTGCCTGAAGTCCAGCCTCATGAGCTGGTCCACCTTCAAAGGCTGAGGCGACTTTCATGTCTCCAGCGATCTGGATGCCAATGCCTACGTAGCGATTGGCGGCCATTTGTTCGCTTACCAGTTGCTCTTTGTGCGGTACCAACCTGACAGAGCCAGCCATCGCCGACTGCAAGCCGCCAATCAAGAGCTGTTCACTCTCCGCAGAATCGTAGAAGTGGCATTCATCGAGTTGACTTTGAAGTAGGTGATAGAGTTCGTCAACATTCGCAACATCCGAGATCTGACTGGCGAGATTGCGAGATAGCGGATGACCAAGCTTGCTCGTTACATGCCTGAGGAATTCGAGAATCAATTGTTGGCGTGTTGGTGGCTCAATGTGATGCTTGAGAGCTGTTTCAAACACGGCCCGCACAAATTCCGCGTTCATTGGTTTTGAAGAGGCGGCTGGCGGCTCGTCAGCCTGTGAGAAAACGGGCATAGCGCTGGCCAAGCATACAAAGGCGAGGAAACAAGACTTTCGGGAAGCGATGCAGGTTAGCATTTGACAATAAACCTCCGGCTCAAAAGGGGCGTCTTCGAACGCGTTCACTTCGCACACATCCATTGTAAAGCTGATTGGCCTTCAATGCACCAACTTCCCGTCTGGTTTAAGCGTTTGTCCGATTCGCTTATAATGGACTGCTAATATGGATATTCAGCAAGAACTTCGAGCCTTAATAGTCGCCTTGAATCGCGAGTCGATCGAGTATGCGCTGTGTGGAGGCTTGGCAGTTGCCTTTCATGGTTATGCCCGGTTTACGAAGGACATCGATATTCTGATCGCTGAAGAATCGCTTGAAAGCGCCCTCAAAGTCGCGGAAGAGGTTGGATTCTTGGATTCATCCGGAAGAATCCCGTTTCCCAACCTGAATTTGTACCGCGTGCTGAAGACTGAGGGAACGGAGTATCTGATACTCGATTGGATGGCAATAACGACGAACAACAATGCGATCTGGAATCAAAAAACTTGGTTCGATTGGGAAGGCCTTCCGATATGCGTCGTGTCCGTTGAAGGGTTGGTTACAATGAAGAGACAGGCAGGCCGCGATCAAGATTTGCTAGATATCAAAATGCTTGGGTTCGAGCCGTAACGAGTTCATCGATGACGCAACGCAAAATAGAAGTCGACATGTCTAGCAAAGCTATCGACGCGAGACTACGCGACGTAGCTCAGTTACGCAAACTCGGACTATCGATTGCCAGAGCCAAGCCAATTGTCGCATCCAATCCAACCGTCGCTGCCACTGATACTTGCGTTCCACACGTCGAAAGTAACATGGATCATTCTGATCAAAAGACAGGATCTTGCGATATTTCTCGACAATCGCCACCCACCTAGCACAGCTAACACAGCTTGCTTTCCAGTCGAATGAGTCGCCTGGTGTGCCACTGGCTGTGCCAGTGCAAACGGAGGAGCTATTGTTCACCAAAAGTAGACTCCCTAGTGCGAACA
>JANRMD010000400.1:0-4239 GCA_033761895.1 Pirellulaceae bacterium
GCGGGGTCTTGTCCTCACCCCTTGCCCCCCCCCGCTACCCGATAATCAACAAGACGCAGACGCGAACAGTAGCTAAAATGGAAATCGAGCCCATCGGCTTGACCTAGTTCCAGGCAACGCAACCTGCTCAAAAAAGACCACTCCCTTGCTAGATTCCGTCACCATTCGAATCGCTCTCCGCGCGCTGGCTAAAAACAAGATGCGAGCCGGTTTGACCGTTCTCGGCGTCGTGATTGGCATCGCAGCCGTCACGGCCCTGGTTTCCGTTGGCATGTCGGCCAGCGAATTGGTCCAAGGTGAGTTCCAGAATCTGGGGACCAACGTCATCGTGGTCATTCCAGGCAACGAACAAGCGCGTGGCGGCGTGCGCAGTCAAGTCATGTCGCTCACACCCAGCGACGCTCAAGCGCTCAGCCGTGATTGCACCAGCGTCCTTGCGGCCACTCCAGTGGTGTTTGCGACTGGACAAGCGATCTCGGGCAACAGCAACTGGACCGCTCGCGAAATGTTCGGTGTCGATGAGAGCTTTCCCACAGTGCGCAACTGGCAGACTCGGCTGGGGACCTTCTTTAGCGAACGCGATGTGGCCAGCGCCAACAAAGTTTGTGTGCTTGGTCAAACTGTCGTGAAGAATCTGTTTCAGACGTCCAATCCAATCGGCCAGCAGATTCGTGTCAAGAATATTCCTTTTGAAGTTGTTGGGGTGCTCGAAGCCAAAGGGGCAAACATGGTCGGCGATGATCAAGACGATGTGCTTATCATGCCCTACACCACAGTTCGCAAGCGTTTGCAAGGTAGCAACTTCAACACCGTCAACTTGATTCTCGCTTCGGCTCGCAGCACCGATGCGATGAAGTTCGCTGAAGTCGAAATGCGGTCACTGTTGCTCGATCGTCACAAGATCGCTCCGGGCCAGCAAGCTGACTTTGAAGTTGCCAATACCACCGAGATCGCGAAAGTGCTGGGAGTAATCACTGGCACGCTGACGATGATGCTGGCCGCTATCGCTGGGATTTCATTAGTCGTCGGTGGCGTTGGGATCATGAATATCATGCTGGTGTCTGTCACCGAACGGACGCGCGAGATCGGAATCCGGATGGCTGTCGGGGCTACCTCGCGCGATATCTTATTGCAGTTTCTGGTCGAGTCCGTGGTGCTATCGATTATCGGCGGAGCGATTGGAGTCGCGCTGGGCGTCGGAGCATCGGTAGGTATGACAACCCTGATTAACACCGTCTCCGCTGGGCGACCTTGGCCGATTGTCGTGAGCTTGCCCGCCGCCGGTATTGCGCTCGCCTTCTCCGCCCTGGTTGGAATCGGCTTCGGTTACTATCCAGCCTGGCGCGCCAGTCGCCTCGACCCCATCGATGCGCTGCGCTACGAATAGTCTTCCCCCCGTAGCCTAGGCATCCTGCCTGGGTACTCCTCCCGACGCTACCGAACTCAATCCAATTCAAACTGCTTCAAATACATCTTGCGTTCTTCGGGATCGGCGGGCATAGGTTGCTCGGCTTTCAACAGCAGTTGCTTACCGAGCACCAGAGCGTCCATGTCAGTCATCATAAAGCAACGGTAGGCATCCATCGGAGTGCACACAATCGGTTCGCTGCGCACGTTAAAGCTAGTGTTGATCATCACCGCGCAACCCGTCAATTCATGAAAACGCGTCAACAATTGGTGCACCAGGGGATTGCGAATTCGATCAATGGTTTGAACCCGAGCCGAATAATCGACATGGGTGACTGCCGGAATATCCGATCTTGGGACGTTGAGTTTCTCGATCCCAAACGCAGTGTCTTCTGCGTTGTTCAGCAAGCGGCGTTCGGTGCGTACGGGAGCGACCAGTAACATATACGGACTGTCTTCCTGGGGCCGCATTTCAAAGTACTGATCGACATATTCCTGCAGGACGATCGGCGCAAACGGCCGGAAGGATTCGCGGAACTTGATCTTGAGATTCATGACCGATTGCATGCGCGGACTGCGAGCATCCGCGAGAATGCTACGAGCACCGAGGGCGCGTGGACCAAACTCCATTCGCCCTTGAAACCAACCGACAACTTTTTCGGATGCAATCAACTTGGCGACCGCATCACAGAGTTGTTCGTGGCTGTTGGAACTCTGAAAAACGGCTTGCTGTCGTTTGAGAACTGCACTTATATCTGCGTCCGAGAATTCGGGGCCGAGGAACGAACCGCGTTGGCTGTCAGACGAATGGACGGTCCGAGGGCGATCCAGCAGTTGATTCCAAATGAACAGTGCCGTTCCAAGTGCTCCACCAGCGTCGCCCGCAGCCGGTTGAATCCAAATGTTTTCAAATGGGCCTTCGCGTAGAATACGACCGTTGCCGACGCAGTTCAATGCGACCCCACCTGCCAAGACCAAATTCTTCGAACCCGTCAGTTGATGTGCATGCCGAGCCATCCGCAACATAACTTCTTCCGTGACGGCTTGCACCGACGCAGCTAAGTCCATTTCACGCTGCGTAACCATCGATTCAGGCGGACGCGGTGGGCCATCGAACAAACGCTCGAACTTTGGCCCGGTCATGGTCAGACCTTGGCAGTAATTGAAGTAGCTCATATCCATCCGCATCGAACCGTCAGGCTTCAGGTCGACTAGATGATTGAGGATCAGATCTTTGTATTTCGGCTGGCCATAGGGAGCCAAGCCCATCAGTTTATATTCGCCACTGTTAACGCGGAAACCTGTGTAGTAAGTGAAGGCTGAATACAGCAAGCCCAAGGAATGCGGAAAGCGGATCTCTTGCAGCAGCTTGAGCTTGTTGGCTTGACCGTGCCCGATGCAGGTCGTCGACCACTCGCCGACTCCGTCCAGCGTCAGGATCGCGGCGTCATCAAAAGGTGCAGGAAAAAACGCGCTGGCCGCATGCGACTGATGATGGTCGAGAAACACAATGCGTCGCTTGTAGTCCGGCAAGCCATCGCGGATCTCGCGCGGGACATGCAGTTTTTGTTTCAACCACAGCGGCATCGCTTGACGGAACGATCGATACCCGGCTGGCGCAAAAGCGAGGTAGGTTTCGATCAGCCGTTCGAACTTTGTCAGCGGTTTATCATAAAAGCCAACGTAGTCGAGATCTTTCGAGGTAATCCCGGCTTGCTGCAAACAGAAATCGATCGCCTGCTTGGGGAAATTGTGGTCATGCTTCTTGCGCGTAAAGCGCTCTTCTTGTGCGGCAGCCACGATCTGCCCATCAACGACTAAAGCCGCTGCAGAGTCATGGTAGAACGCTGAGATTCCTAGAATGGCAGTCATGAAATATGCCAGAGGACAACTGTCATTCTGTTTCTTCTAGAGGCGTTTCACTAGCCTGCGTTCCGCCATCATCGGAACGGTACTTATCCAGCTTGCGATACAACGTCCTAGCTCCGATTGCCAATATGCGAGCCGCTTCTTCGCGATTGCCGGCCGTCATCTTGAGGGTCTCTTCGATCGCCCAGCGTTCGATTTCGTCCATCGTGCGGCCGAGCAAGGATGAATCACTACCGTTCGCGCTGACACTGGTTGCAAGTGCAGGTTTTTCCGTTGGATGCTCGGCCAGCAATTTTTGGTCGCCGTCTTCCATCAATTCAGGCGGCAAGTCGTCCAAGTCGAGCACGCCATCGGTATCGAGCACAACCATGGTCTCCACAAAGTTGCGCAGCTGTCGAATATTGCCGGGCCAGTTGTATCCGTAAAATCTTCGAGTGACTGCAGGCGCAAAATTGCACTGACCTTTGCCATGTCGACGCAAGAACATTCTGCGGAAGTGATCCATCAGTGGAACAATGTCTTCCAGTCGTTCGCGCAGTGGCGGCAAGTGAACGGTGACCACTTTCAATCGATAATACAAGTCGTTACGAAAGATGCCTTGGGCGACCATATCTTCAAGCGGTCGGTTGGTTGCACTTAACAAGCGGACGTTGACTTTGATCGACTTGTTATCGCCGACACGTGTGATCTGATTTTCCTCGAGCACACGCAGCAGCTTGATCTGGGTGCTCATCGGCATATCGCCCACTTCGTCCAGAAACAGCGTTCCTCCGTTAGCGAATTCGAACGCGCCCATGCGATCGCTGACCGCGTCGGTGTAGGCCCCTTTGACGTGACCAAACAGTTCGCTTTCAACCAGGTTTTCAGAAACGGCGCGAACGTTGAGGGCTTTGATGCGTTTGTTCTTGCGGGGACTGTTTTGATGGATCGCTTGGGCGATCATCTCTTTGCCGGTACCGCTCT
>JANRMD010000401.1:0-2141 GCA_033761895.1 Pirellulaceae bacterium
GCCGGGATGTTGCGACTCGGCGAAGCGTAGGCTGCTAACAACCTCAGCCCTCGTCGCCATTCGTCACCGCGTCTCAAGTTAGTGAGAAACCGAACGATCCGCAGAGTAAATCTGCGGGATTAGCCGATGGGCGTTAGCCCCGGTTTTTGCTCTGGTAACCGCCGCAACCCTTCAAGCATTTCGCGAGTACTGGTGGCCCTCGAAAGCCTTGACGGCTTCAGCTACCTCATTTAATCGAGGTAACTATGCTCGGGTCCCAAGCTACGCGGGTTGGCATCAGCTGTTAATCGCTTACGCAGGGCCTGTTTCAAGATCAGCTGGCGAATGATCGGGCGGCTCTTCGATGTTTCGAATCAGGTCGCTTAGATCACTTTGCAACTCGAGCAGGCTATGCCACGATTTTCGCTCGAGGACAAGGCTGCAAGAGTCTTCATCCTCGACTGGGCAATGTGTCACAGCTTGCATCGCAGTGAAGATGCTGCTGAGTAATCTACTGAGCTCTGCGTTTTGAACAGGCGAAAGCCCTCGGGGAAGCACGGCTTCGTTGCGCGAGCTGTCCGTTGACCGCACCTCAATACCCGTACTGAATTCCTGTTTGTTGTCCCAAGAATCCAGTTCACCTTGTTCGGCGTAGTATCGGTCACTGCGCGATCCGGGTGCGGAGCTATCGCCAAACCAGCCTGAGGCGATCTGCTCGCGAGTCCCAATCAACAGCACGCTGCGCCCAATAGCAATGGTGTCTCCGAATCGCAGGATCTTCAGGGTGCAGCGATGGCCATTGACCCGTGTACCATTAGTGCTCGCCAAGTCGGTGACGACCAGTCGACCACCGTCATCTTGAATTTTCACGTGGAAGCGGCTCACACGTTCATCGTTCAAGCGAATGGTGTTTCCCTCTTCGCGCCCAATAGTCATCGGCGTTTGAAGTTCACTGAAAACACGTCCTCTGTCCGCTCCGGAAATTACTTGCAGTGTCAGCTTGTGCATGGATCTGCATCCTGTGGCTTACACCGCGATTGGTGTTGGGACAGCACGAACACTCGAATCGATTGCGACGCCCGCGAAGTTGATTAGGTAAGTTCCAGCGCGAAGCAAAATCATTGTGAAACAAAGCTGCAGGAATCGCAACTGGATTGTATGCTCGAACACTGCATTTTGGCTGAGGTTCGCAACTTGGCAGAAAAGAGACATCGTTGTCCCAAAATCGAGAGTCCACGGCCTGCTTAGTGCTTCATCCAGCTTAGATTTTGGCGTTTGTAATATCCACCGGAACACGCTAGCCCAACTTACCCAACTAGCGTCCGGTTTTCGCCTTGTGAACCGGTGCTAGCGCACTCCGGCTGACCCCAACCTTAATTTTGGGTGGCAAGCTTTGCGAAGGGCGTGGAGAATGTCGCTCGAATCACGCCCTTCCCAAAGCCTCAGGGCGTGCCACCCAAACACAATCAACCCCCAAATTAATGATGGACGAAGCACTAGGCGGCGCGACGAATCGCTTTCTTCTGAACTCGCACAAGCGCTTGGGGATGCAGTGCAACGGGCGACCGCTGGTGCTCCACCATAGGGCAACGTCTAAGCGCTACACCTACCAAATGACCGCCAAAAGCCATGGATAACTTGAGGGCTCGATCGAGTTCGACTTTTGCACCCAGTTTGGGCATGCAATCAATTTGCCCAACCGTTTCGGGTGTTTCAAGATGCATCGTTGGCGGTACAAAGCCATCGCGTAGGGCCATCGCGGTTAACGCTAGCTCGATACTTCCGGCAGCGTTGATCAAATGACCTAGTACGGCTTTATTGCTGCTCACCAGTACGTTGTCGGCGCGACTCTTCAGCGCCGTTCGGATCGCTTGCAACTCGCAGCGATCGTTTTGCTCTGTACCCGTGCCGTGCGCATTGATGTATTGAGGGCCAAGAAAGTCCCAGCCAGCCTTGGCAACCAAGTTTTCAACCAGCTTTTCCATGGGGCCGGCATCACCATCCAAGCCGGTGACATGATGGGCTTGATTGAGCATCTGAGCGGCAGCCAGTTCCGCATAGATTCTTGCCCCACGGGCGATCGCGGTGGATCTCTTCTCCAGGACCAACATGGCGGCGCCTTCGCCGATGACAAAACCTTTGCGATGGACGTCGAAAGGGCG
>JANRMD010000402.1:0-8183 GCA_033761895.1 Pirellulaceae bacterium
TGTGATCTCGTCCATCAGGTCCTTGGGCTTGAGGTAAGCGCCCGAACTCGCTACCAAACAGAACCAACGTTTCATCTAGCAAGCCTCGTTGCTCTAAGTCCGCCAGTAAAGCGGCGACTGGCTGGTCCACTGATTTTGTACGCGTAATTAAACCTTGATTGAGGTTGTTGTGGTGATCCCAACCGGGGTCGCAGACCTCAACGAAGCGTACCCCAGCTTCGCTTAAACGCCGCGCCATCAGGCATTGACGAGCAAAACTCCCCGCTGGACCATCTTGGACTCCGTAGGCATCCAATACCGATTGGGGTTCGGATTTAAGGTCTAACAACTCAGGCACTTTACCTTGCATGGTAAAGGCCAATTCGTAGGACTGAATGATTCCATCCAACTCATCCGGTGCGCTCGGTGATTTGGCAAACTCTTTGTTCAGCGACTGAATGAAATCAAGCTGCTTGCGCTGTAGCTGGGGCGCGGAAGCTGCTTTCAAGTTGGGTAAGTAGCCCGCATCGGTAATGCGTGTGCCTTGGTAGTGAGCGGGTAAGAAGGCACTGCCATAGTTGATTGCGCCGCCAAAGTTTGGCGGTGGGTTGATAGTGATATAGCCAGGTAGATCTTGATTCTCTGTACCGAGACCGTATAGCAACCAAGCGCCCATCGATGGCCGGGTCAGCGACGCAATGGCGGCACCTGTGTGCAACTGAATCACTGCTTGCGGATGCGCGGGCGTATCGGTGTGTAGCCCCCGAATGAAGCACAGTTTGTCAACATGCTTGGCCGAATGCGGAAACAACTCCGACACCCAGGTTCCAGTTTGACCATGCTGAGCGAACTTGAACTTGGAGCCGACAAGCGTGCCACCACCAGGACCTGGTTTGCCATCATCCGCCTGCAGTTTCGGCTTGTATTCCCATGTATCGAGCTGTGAGAATGCACCTTCAAGGAACAGAAAGATGATACGCTTGGCTTTGGCGGCGAAGTGCGGTTGCTTTGGTGCCAGCGGACCTGCAGGTTGCGTTGAACTCTTCGCTTGTTCCTGCGAGGACGAGTTTTCAGCCAACATACTTGCCAAGGCCAAAGCGCCAAAGCCTGCACCCGTTGTGCGAAGGATCTCACGTCGAGAAAGTTGATTTGGGGGCAGTGACGTTCGTTCATTTTGTTGAGACATAGTCCGTTCCTTTATGATCCATCTTGTTATTCGTATATGTAAAAATCGAGCCGCCGCTCACAGAACAACTGGGAAACGACGGCTCGACGGGAGACTACCACACTTATCTTACAAATCGGAACTCAGCGCTAGAAAACAGCGATTGCGTGAGCGCGGCCAAGGCGGCTTCATCATCGCTCTTAGGCTCAGTACCATCGGTTAAGTTCTCAATCTTGAACTCTTGATCGCGGCTATCTTCTGGCGCCGCGGCTGCATTCAAGCCCGCAGGGGCTCCTCCGGCCGTTGCATTCGCACCTGCCTTACGTCCTTTTCGATTTGCACTCGCAACCTGTCCAGTTGGTGGTGCTTGCGTACCTGTCGGATCTGTCGCCGGTGCCTGGGTATTGGGCACTGTTTGTGGATTGGCGGGGATCGCCGCTGCCGATGCTACGGCACCTTGTGGAGCTTGACCAATGGTAGCCTGACTAGCGGGCACCTGAGCAGTAGCTGGTGAAGCGACATTTGCTGCGACTTGGACCGCGGGAGAGCCGGTTGACTCCGCCACAGGACTCTCAGAAGCTTGCGTCTGCGACAGTTTTTCTTCTGCGATGCTCGCTTTGATCGAAGCGTATTGAAGTTTGAAGTCACCCACAAACGCTTCTGCTCGTTTGACCTCATCTACGCTTGGCTGACGATTAAGTATCAATCGATAGGACTCAGCGATCCGTTCCTTGGTGGACAATTGTCGATCATCAAGCAGCTTTTCAGCTAGTGTCCTCGCGTACTTTCTAACAAACGTATCGTTGAGCAGATAAAGTGATTGAGTTGCAACCGTAGTATTCGTTCGCTTGCCGGTTACTAGGCCTTGATCAGCGAAATCAAAAACCTCCAATGAGTTGGGCACGACACCGCGCAGCAATGGCAAGTAAACGCTGCGATGTTGACTCTGCGCAGCAGCAGTCAGCAGATTCGTTGCCTCTGGTCCATTGTTTCGAATTTCAATTACAGGCATGTCTTTGGCAGGCGAACCAGCCGGTGCCTTGAGATCCAACTTTCCCGCAATCGCGAGTATCGAATCGCGGAGTTCCTCTGCCTCAAGACGTCGAGGCGTGTGTCGCCACTGGTAACGATTGGCTGGGTCAACAGCCATAGCTTCGGCTTTGGCGCTCGAAGCCAGTTGATAAGTGCGACTGAGTACCAAGCCGCGAATCAGCTTTTTCGTGGACCAACCATCTGCGATAAATCTCTGCGCGAGGTAATCTAACAATTGAGGGTGCGATGGTTGGTCGCCTGTAGAACCAAAGTTATCAACGGTGCGAACCAAGCCATCTGCGAAGAGATGTTGCCAAATTCGATTCACCGCAACCCTAGCGGTCAGTGAGTTCGAACGATCGGTCAGCCACTTGGCCAATTCGTACCGACCACTTCGCCCTTCCTCAATCTTCGGCGCGGCTACATGATCCAAGACGGTCAGAAAACCTCGGGGAACAACGGGACCAAGCTTTTCCGCTTCGCCGCGAATTCGAATCTCGGTATCGCCAACTTTTTTGGCATCGCGCACGCCAAGTGCAACTGGACCACTCTTGGCTGGATCGGTCAATGCAACCAACTCTGCTTGCTTACGTTGTTGCTCCTGACGAGCCTTCTGTAGTCGTTTCGCGTGCTCTTCACCACGGTCTACTTGTTTGACACTGTCTCGTATCGCGACAAAGGCAGCCCGAGCCGCTTCAGCTTCAGCCCTCTTCAACTCTATCTGACGCAGTAGTTCGGGATCATTCTGCGACTCAGCCTTATCGCTCAATGAGATCAGACGATTCGGCACGTAGTAAGCCAAACCACCGCCTCCCATCTGATTCCGTAACGCATCGCACAGTTCGGTGCTGGCAAAGATACCTGCCAAAGCGTAGTAGTCGCGGGTCGCCACAGGATCAAATTTGTGATCGTGGCAGCGAGCGCAACTGACGGTCAAGCCTAGGACAGATCTCGACACCGTATCTATTTGCTCATCAACATTGTCCATGTCGTAACGCACTTTAAAGCGTTGATTCACATCTTTGACACCTAGCGCCAAGAAACCGGTGGCGGTTAGCTGTTCGCGTTTCTCCGCGAGAGAATTTGCTGGTAACAGGTCTCCGGCAATTTGTTCTTGGATAAAGGTGTTGTACGGCTTATCGCTATTGAAGGCTGCAATCACATAATCTCGATAACGCCACGCATGGGGATAAGGCAAGTTACGCGCTGATCCAGTTGACTCACCATAACGAGCCACATCCAGCCAATGACGTCCCCAACGTCCACCAAAAGTCGGCGAGTCCAACAGCCTATCCACTACCGTTTCAACAGCGGTTGGGCTGCTGTCGAGCAGGAAACTTAGCAGTTCATCTTGAGTTGGCGGCAAGCCTGTCAGGTCATATGTCAATCGTCGTAGCAGGGCCGCTTTGTCAGCATCTTCTACAGGGGATAAGCCCTGCTCAATCAGCTTCGTTGCGATGAACTTGTCAACATCTGTCCGTGGCCACTTGGCCAGTGGTGAATCATCGGCAATCTCAGGCACTTTGGCGTCGTTGAACGGTTGCCAAGCCCAATGGTTCTCACGCAACTCGGCATGCAATTCGGCCCCGCCTTCTAGCGTTTGGCTAAGCCCTTCAGGGATCACGAGCGCGGGCCAAGCAGCGCCTTGGTCAATCCAGGTTTTAAGGTCTGCAATCTGCGCTTCACTCAGTCGATTGTCGGGCGGCATCACTTTCGCATTGTCACTATGCGAAACCCGAGCAATCAACACACTCTTCGCAGAATCGCCAGGAATTACAGCCGGTCCATTGTTACCGCCGTTCGTAAGGGCGCGATAGTCATCCACCCGCAGACCGCCCGCTTCCTTATGATGCTCCGAGTGGCAAACATAGCAGTTCTCAACAAAGATCGGACGAATCTTTTTCTCAAAAAACTCCAGTTGTTCGGCTGTTGCTGTTGGTACGACAGGCACAGCAGGCACCGTTGTTTGGGCCGCACCTGCAGGCGCATCGGGTGACTGAGAGAGTGCGCTGCCCGCACTGGCCAACCCGAGTGCGGCGATGATCGCTCCAGGCAGGTACGAGTGCAATCTTGCTTTCATGATCTGTTTCTACCCTGAATTAAAGTACGGCTTCCCAATGGCGCGGTACTTGATATTTGACAAACACCATCAGCGCGAGCGTTGATGACTTGCGTCCACGATCTGAGGCTCGTGCAGCACGCCATCAAGCACTTCGAATGCCAATTTGCATCGGAATCGCGCTGCGAAACCGTCATAACGCGGCGCAGTTGAATCACATCCGCGAAATACCTTTCCGTATGAGCTTTTTTCAATTGCAAAGTTGCTTCTCATAGCTTCGTGGCCGTCAGCGAACCCAGATTCTATGGTGGTCGCAGAATTTGGAATGCTGTGAACCTTGACGAGCAACCGTTGCCCTTCACGGCTTCCGTTCCATGCAATAGGACTGAAGATCATGAGATTGCTGGTTTACAAATGAATGCAAATCATGGACTTGTGTCACTTGAAGATTCCTGGCAAAATTCTCAACTTGTCGCCGACCGGACCACCGGAAGCTGGAATCAGTGGTTATCTATCCCGGTCAAGTCAATCCACGAGAGATTGAATCAACTTGCAGCTACCCTATGCTGCCGCGCTACTCAACGACGAAACTCAAGTTCGTTGAATTTGTCTTGCGACGAAGAACTGATCACCACTGTTTCTGCTTTCCTGTTCGCTTAACACTTCTGAAAGCAAAACTCATCATGGCTAATTGGTTTGAGGATAATTCGCTGGCGATTGGTCGTACTCCACTTGTGCGTTTGAACCGCGTTACCGATGGGGCTGATGTCACCTTGCTAGCGAAAATTGAAGGACGCAATCCAGCCTATTCCGTGAAGTGCCGTATCGGCGCAGCCATGATTTGGGATGCAGAGCAGCGAGGCTTGTTGCAAAAGGGCAAAGAGATCGTCGAACCGACCAGCGGCAACACGGGCATTGCCTTGGCATTCGTAGCCGCATCGCGTCAAATCCCGCTGACATTGACGATGCCTGAAACAATGAGCATCGAACGCCGCAAATTGTTGCTCGCCTACGGGGCTACCTTGGTACTAACGGAAGGCCAGAAAGGTATGCGAGGGGCAATCAACCGCGCGGAGGAGATTGTGTTGTCTGACCCCAACCGCTATGTACTCCTGCAACAGTTTAATAACCCCGCTAACCCAGCAATCCACGAGAAAACAACAGGCCCAGAAATCTGGGAGGATACCGATGGCGCGATCGATATCCTAGTCTCTGGTGTCGGTACCGGTAGGACCATAACCGGCGTATCACGCTACATCAAGCATCGCCAAGGGAAGGCCATTCGATCGATCGCTGTTGAGCCCTCCGCCAGTCCCGTACTTACTCAATCGCGAGCCGGTATCCCGCTCAAGCCTGGCGCCCACAAAATTCAAGGCATTGGCGCCGGCTTTGTTCCAAGCGTTCTGGATATGTCGATCGTTGACGAAATCGAACAGGTATCCAACGACGAAGCTGTCTTCTATGCGCGGCGCCTGGCGCGAGAAGAGGGTATCCTCGCAGGTATCTCTTGCGGTGCCGCCACTGCTGCCGCAGTTCGAGTTGCCAAGCGGCTTGAGAACAAAGGCAAAACCATCGTGGTTGTTCTGCCTGACTCGGGCGAGCGCTATCTCAGCTCGATCCTTTTCGAAGGTATCTTCGATATCGAAGGCCGGCCGACATAGCGCCTACGCTGCAACACTACACAGCGCGCACGAGTGGCTAGCAAATACTGCGATCCATCCTATCGAGCACGTCGTGCGACGTGCAAACGATTGGTATCGCAGTGAATTGCCATGTTGGCCAGTTCGCTGTAGTCGATGGTATCGCTCTGCGAATCAAGCAGCATATGAGCTTTATCCCAATCGTCCTCCGTCTCCAAAGCCCAGCGAAGTCCTTCGCGGTCAAGCGCTGCAGGCAAGGGTAGACAGCGAGCATGAAAGAGTTCGGGCATCGAATGAATCAACTGCGACACATCGCGCTGGTCATCAGCGTCGATGCGAGCCGCCAAACGTCGCAGTGCTCGACGTCGACATACCTCAGCGACCAACCCCAAGCCGCGCAGAGATGCAGTCGGCCGTGACGAGGAAACAAACGAGATCAGGTCGCTATTGGGTGTCGCCCACGCGGCGGCCACCAAACGGTCTACTAGAATAGGATCGATAAACGGACAATTGTTCTGCACCAGCACAATCCAATTGGCTTGCACCACTTTCGCCACATGGATGCATCGTTCCAAGGGGTTACGAGCCTCCGACGGTATCCAGCGCGCAGGCTCGATGCCTAGCGCCTCAATACATTCGGCATAAAACGCTGAGCCCGTAATCACGATCGCGTCCAGCAGCGAAGAGTTTGCCAGACGCTTGATCGTCCACTCCAACAAAGAGTAGCGACCAATGGACCTGAGCGAAGGATGCCCAGAGTAGGTTTGAAGACCAGAGTAGGTTTGAAGACCAGAGCAAGATTGAAAACCAAGATCGATGATGGCTGCCGACGAGCGACGATCATTCATACGGACCTCCTTGAACTTCGCTGCTTTACCGCCCCTCAAGCCCGCCGAGTAGCCGACAAACCGAGTGACCAAATTCAATCGACAAAACGCTTCGATGCAGTCTCTTGTAATTCGCATGCAAGCCGCATGGGATGGGAACCAGTCTATCGCGCTAGGGAGCCGCGTCAATCATTTGCGGCCGCTAATGGTGGAGAAACATGCGAAGCCAATGCTAGCATGAGGGAACTGCCGTGGGTCGCATTCTGCCAGATGCGGACCCGATCAGAAAACCGGACCAGCGGACTGGGATGTCGAGAGTGGGGCGTCGCTTTGAAAGTCAGTGGCATTGGTCGAGAACGCCTGCACTCCACAAAACCTGCTACAGCTTCGTTAGAAAACTCCAGCTGAACAGCAAATGGTCGCACTTGGCAAGTGCGACCTACCCTAGAAGTTGGCGTTACTTGCTTGGAGTGTCCGCTGCTGGCTTGGCCCCCGCGTCGCTAGGCTTGGCTAATATAATGCGACCAAACAAATGGCCACCTTTGTCATCGTGTTGCCAAGTCCCAGCATACTTGTCGACGTGCAGGACCACGCGTGCTGAGAACGTACCGAAACCCGGTAGCGTGATCTTGTCCATCGTCATCACCGGCGTCTCACCTGCCCATTTGACATACAGTGGCACCGGAACCGTAAAGTCCTTGTTGCCATATTTGATGCGAGCCTTGATCGACCACAAATCGGGCTCAGGCATCTTCTCAACTTTCTCGATGTCGGACTCTTCTTCATGGAGATCGTTGAGCGGCTTGTCATCGAGTGTAAATGAACCTTTGAATTTTGCACCTGTCAGCAGCTTTTCAAATTTCTCGAAGCGGGCTTTCATGGCTGCATCAACCTTCTCCTGCGCCGACGCAACGCTTGGCATATACACGCACAACAGGGCCAGGAGAGCAATTTGAAGCAAGACTCGCATATTCAATCTCCAAAAATGATGGTTACAAAAAGTCGGATTCAACATCCTTCGACTTTGGCTACTACGACTTTAGCGGGCTCAAGGTTTTTGCCAACTCAACTGCTGCTGTTCGCAGAGTTGGCGTGGCCGAAGGTTCTTGAGAGCGAAAGTTAAGGATTCGTTCCGGTAGGCGTGTGGCTGGCGTCCGTCGCAGCCGGATCAACCCACAGCTCACCCAGTTCGGTGTTAAAGCGATAAGTCATTCCCGCAGGCAGTTCGGGCAACTGGATCTGATTGGCCTTCACAATCTTTTCCATGAACTCTGCGTGAGACTTGGGAGGACGACCTTCCGAAGCGAGGAAGAGGTTGAGCGCCTGCGGCAGCTGAATTTCAAAGACAACTTTCTCTTTGACCGTAAAGAGTGTCGCAGCCGGCGCTGAAATCATTTTTCCGATACCCGTTTCACCATCCAAGCTCCGCCCTTTGATTCCCACGCCAGCTTGAGCTTTCACCGACTCAGCAGGGGCTTGCT
>JANRMD010000403.1:0-17813 GCA_033761895.1 Pirellulaceae bacterium
TCTTTGCGCCAACCGTTGCAGCCGCAATCGGTGATTTGCTGCCTGCTACGACTAACGAGTTATAGAGTGCTTGGAACTGCGGATCTGAAAAGCTCCCAACGGGTAGGTTCGCAGCTGCGGCTGATGAATAGCGTGAAGCAAGTTGTTCAACTGCTCGCATGTGTTGTGATTCGGCGTTCGCAATATTGTTGAAGATTTGCAAGCCGGAAGACTGAGCGAGCGTCACATAGACATCGTGCGCCAATTTCTCTTCTTCACGCATACGGACCAACTGACCAACTTGGGCTGGCGTTAGAGTGCCTCCGATGGAATTGTATCCTCGGGCAACCGACTGGCGATTGCTTTGATTTTCGGAAGCTTGCGAACCCTTTCCATGCTGCTGGAAGGAATTGCCATTTCCTCTCCCATTGCCACGCCCATTCCCTTGCGCACAAGCAAACTGAGGCGTCAAAGCGGACAGGAACGCGAAAACAATGATCAATCCCTTGGCTGCCAAAGCAGGACGCTTGGCTTCAACTGTAAACCACTTGAATCGACACATTTTGGCACCATTCTTGTTGAAGGGTCATTACGAACTAACGTATTTGATCCTCCAGACGAAGAAAGGTTACAAACGGAGAACGAAGTTACCAATCACTTTGGACATAGGTCCGATTACAAGGCGGACACCTTTCTCAATCGAGCCACATTGGCCGGTCAGCTTCGTCACGATTTTTTCAAAGTGTATTCAGTCGGATGTCTTGACAAAGAGATCCCAACATGGACAATTGTGTCCATTATGCTGGATACGACAGACGATATAAATCAGCGAATTTCGAGTCAGGTCCGGCGCCTGCGATCGGCGGCAGGATTGTCGCTGGATGCATTGGCTGCCAAAACCGGGGTCAGTCGGTCTATGCTGTCGCTCATAGAGCGTGCGGAATGCAGCCCCACGGCGGTGATTCTTGAAAGACTTGCTGTCGGCCTGAACGTGACGTTGGCGACGTTGTTCGAAGTTGTTACTGAGAGCGAAGTGGCGAGTGAACCCATACAGCGCAGAGCTTGTCAGTCGGAATGGCGTGATCCGGAGACGGGGTATGTCCGGAGAAATTTATCGCCTCCGCATGTGGCTCAGCCGATGCAGCTCGTCGAGATCGAGTTCCCGCCGAAGGCCCGCGTTGTCTTCGAGAGCCAAGGACGCGACGTGGCCATCTACCATCAGTTCTTTATGCTCGAGGGAACTATTGAAATAACTTACGAGAATCAGTGCCATCGCCTTAAAGCGGGAGATTGCTTGGCAGTGAAAGTCGAAGGGACAAACGTCTTTCATAACCCAACACGTAAACCTGCTAGATATCTGGTGGCTTCAGTGACAGAAGTCACTTCCAGGAGAAAAACATGATGAATCAACCACGCATCGAGCGATTAGTTGAACTCACCAGCGAGCACATTCAGGGGCTTTGCAACATACTTGTGGATTGCGTTGAGGGCGGAGCGTCTGTCGGCTTCATGTTTCCGCTCACTCGCGACCGAGCCATCGATTTCTGGAGTCGTGTTGCACAGTCAGTAGCAGCGGGCAAGCGGGCTTTGCTTATCGCCAGGGACGAACTCGGAATCTGCGGCACCGTCCAGTTGATACTCGATCTTCCCGAGAACCAACCACATCGGGCCGATCTAGTGAAGATGCTAGTCCATCGCCGCGCACGTCGACGCGGGCTTGGAGCCGAACTAATGCGGGCAGCAGAATCGATGGCTCGCGAGTGTGGCAAAACACTGCTCGTATTAGATGCTGTCACTGACGGAGACGCCGCTCGGCTCTATGAACGTCTCGACTGGGTCCAAGTGGGGGACATTCCCGATTACGCACTCATGCCCAACGGCTCACCGTGCAGCACAACATGTTACTACCGCAACTTGATTGAATCGAATACTTACTCGCATGCGGGTGCAAGAGCATGTTGAATAAACCAATCAACTTTCTTGAGAAACTGAGCAAATTCCGAGATCAGTGGTCGCCAAAAGTGATCGCCGAGCTCAACGACTATCAGTTGAAATTAGTCAAAGTCCAGGGTGAGTTTGTCTGGCATGAACATGCGGAAACAGATGAAGCATTTATCGTGCTGATGGGCCGATTGAAAATCGAACTACCGGAGGCAACCGTCGAATTGGCTGCGGGTGAATTATTCGTGGTGCCACGCGGAATCCAGCACAAGCCACCTGCGGACCAGGAGTGCCATGTGTTGGTGATCGAGCCACGCAGCGTCGTCAACACTGGCGATGTCGGTGGTGACCTGACCGCTCCAAACGATGTGTGGCTATGACAATCAGCTGGTTCCAGATCTCGTATTGCAGTTCTGTAACCGACTTTCTTGACCAGAGTAATTCATGAGCGAAGAAAATAAGAATTCGTATGAAAGAACTCAGCGGAACACAGTCCGGCGAGCGCCCAAAAGAGCTGACTATGACGTGGAAACGGTACACCGCCTATTCGATCAGGCGTGGTTTTGCCATGTCGGGTTCGTTTCTGAAACTGGTCCGACCATTATTCCTATGTTTCATGCAATGCTCGACGACCGGATCATTCTTCACGGAGCGACAACCAGCCCACTGATGCCGCTGCTCGCGTCCGGCGCTCCGATTTGCCTTTCGGTCGCGATGGTTGATGGCTTGGTGCTTGCTCGATCCCTTTTTCATCATTCGCTGAATTATCGTTCTGCGGTCGCTTTTGGTTATGGTGAAGTCGTTACCAGTCCAGAGTCTCGAACACGTGCTTTTCAGGCCATAGCAGAAAAGATGATGCCTGGCCGCTGGGACGAAGCTCGGCAGCCGAACGAACAGGAATCTAAAGCCTCCTTGCTCTGCTCCGTCCAAATTGAATCGGCGTCTGCCAAGATTCGAACTGGCGGACCGATCGATGATAAGGATGACTACCAGCTCGATGTGTGGGCCGGTGTCGTTCCGCTTCGAGAGCAAATGATGACGCCCGTTAGCGATCTATTGTCACCTCGCGAGATCGTATTCCCGAATATATCGAAGAGTTTCGGCGAAATCGAAATGTTGATGTCGTATCCTGAGCAAAGTACGAACATAAAGAAAGGTTTTCATGATCGCGGAAACACCCAATCCACCATACTACGCCGTCATCTTTACCAGTGAGCGTACCGATGGTGATAACGGCTATCGAGAAATGGCCGAGCTGATGGTCGTGCTAGCGAGCGAACAAGATGGATTTCTGGGGATTGAAAGCGCCAGAGAAGAAATCGGAATCACGGTTTCTTACTGGCGAGACCTTTCTTCGATTCAGAAATGGCGTGAACACGTTCAACATACAGCTGCGAGGAACAAGGGAAGAAGCGATTGGTACAGCGCTTTCAAAACGAGAATAGCCCTGGTGGAACGCGACTATGGATTCGCAAGGGATTCGTAACGCTGGTGGTAATGACGAATCAAAACTTGATCGGGGATGAGCGCCTCCGACAGGTACCCATTCACACCGTCCTGTCGAGCCGCGTTCTGAAGCGAACTGGGCGATATCTGACGTGGAGTACTTTTCCGCCAGATCGGAGAATCGTTGAAGACGCCCAGCTCATCGATCACCGCCTTGACCCAGGTTCATTTTGTGGGGGAAGCGTTATATTCACCCAGCTTTTCTTTGGTCGGCAAATGCTTCAGCAAATCGAAGTGAGGACGTTTTTGCGAGTTCACGTATACCGCTATATCGAGAGCCTGTTGGTCGGTAAGGTCGGTATCATCCAGTGGCATTGCAACTTTCAACCACGCCGCCAGATTTTCGACAGAGGATAATCCAGCGCCATCGTTATAAGATCGCTCGCCCCAGACTGGAGGATTATCCTTGTCGCCTTGACCATCTTTCTGATGGCACTCCGCGCATCGCAAATGGTATAAGGACGCACCTCGACTGATGTCAGCTTGATCAGGCCTTACAGCGAGCAGCTTGATAGCTCCGGGGCCGACGGGCCGCTTGGAGTTCATCCGCAATGACTGGCCCTGCGAAAGCGAAGTGATGTAAGCCGTCACGGCCACAGAAACTTCGCTGCCCAATGGTGGCCGAGTGCCGTTGCAACTGCGCATAAAGCAGTTCAGAACTCGGTCTTCGAGGGTGATGACACGGTTTTCACGTGGGGACCAAGCTGGATAAGCAGTGGCCGTTCCCAAGAAGGTTCCAGCTTTCTCATGCCTTCCGTTGTCTAAGTGACAACTGGTACAGTTTAGGGCATTTCCAACGTACTCTTTTGACATTGGATGCGTCGTTGTGTTCTCGACTATCGCTTCACCAAGCTTTACAACTTCCGCAAGCTTGTCATCAACTGGTTCTTTTGAGACGGGCTCTTGAGCAAGAGCAGTTAGACCTACCATCAGGAGGAGGGTAGCTGTAAGCGCTGATTGGAGGAACTTCTGCTGTCGCGGCTTTTCTAATCGCTGAAAAAACATCCCTGACTCATTCTATGTTGTGGCGAGAACATCTAGCGGTTTGCCGTTTCAGCCCCGGAGGCTCCGAACTTTTCTTCCCAACGCGATTTCAAGGTTTGCTGAAGACGATCTTCAAAGAATGATGGCATCTGATAGGGTTGCCCTGCTCGGTACAGCGAAATCGTCTGACGAATGTTGTCCACAACGACCTGACATGGGTTGCAGCCAGCGAGATGCTGCGAAAACTCTTCGCATATCTCAGTAAGCTCCGCGCCGTCGACATAATCGTTAAGGGCTTTCAGAAGTTCTTCGCAGGTCATATTGGTTTCCTCGCAAACGTTGCGTACGGTTCTTGATCCGAGAGTCGTGAATTGGTTACAAAAAAATTTAGGAATGTTTGTGGTCAGGAGTCATGGCTTGCGATAGGTCGCCAAACTTTTGCGTCAAGCGTTCGCGAAGTGCTAATCGAGCTCGAAGCAATCGAACCTTAACTGTCGACTCTGTCAGTTCTAAGGCTTGCGCCGTTTCACGCACCGAAAGCCCTTCTACGTCGCGTAAAACGAAGACCAGCCGATATTTGTCATCGAGTTCTAAGAGGGCTTTTTCGAGCTCCGCTTGGACCTCTGCCTGCTGGACGATCTCATCCGCAGTCTGGCTCCAAGGCGCGATAAACTCCGGGTGCGGTACGTCACCGTAGCTGTCTTCAGATGTCATTTCCGACATCGAAATCATCTTCACCGTTCGCTTTTTTCGCAGGATCTTCAATGCATTGTTGGTTGCGATGCGCAGCACCCAAGTCGCGACAGATGACTCTTCGCGGAAGTCTGTGATGTGCTCGATCAATGCCAGAAAGGTTTGCTGGGTAGCATCCTCTGCATCCTGAGCCTGCTGGAGAATGCGAAATGTCAAGCCATAGACTCGCGGCTGAAGCTTGGCGACAAGTTGCTGAAATGCAGCAAAATCTCCCAGCTTGGCTTGGTGCAGTAACTCAGTCTCCGTAGTCTCGTCCAACAGATGATTCTCCATTTTTGCCTTCCAACTTCCAATCAAACATAGGAAAATGTTGGCTCGACCTAGCGCAACCTGCTTGAATCGAATTCCAGTTTTCAAAACAGATCGATTGTAGCCATTTCCCGCCTCGTGGCTCTACACCCTTACCCTTCATTACCACTCAACTTACGAAATCCAACATGCTTTTGAGATACTTTTACGGCAAGTCGCTCGCTCATGCCTCGCGTAGGGTTGGTTGCCAGCGCACAGGAGAAGTGATTGTTATTGACCCGAGTCGCAGTATGGATCAATACCTCGCAGCGGCGACTGCAGAAGTTTCCGATAGTTCTTCCAATCGGCGACTGAAGTGGGCTACCAACTTCGAAAACGGCCGGAAGCCGTTAGTAAACAAGCTCTCGTACTAGTTCAGAATCTAATCGCCGCGAATCTGTGCAAACTACCTGAAGCGAAATACGCCGGCTACACTTCGTGCCCGCTGGTCAGGGCTATGGTAAACTTGTACTTGCGGAGTTCGACTACGAAGACAAGCCCGAAGAAACGTTTCCGTTCGATCACTCGAAGGAGCGGCTCTCGATGTACTTACTGAGGGGCACATGCGCTCCCACGACTATATCCCGAGCAGCATGAAGTGCCCATCGGCTAATGCAGGACAGGATTACACAGATACGTTTGGACAAACCACAATTGATGAGGCCAGCCCGGTAAATGAATTTAGAAGCGCTACTAGCCAAATGAACGACAAACCTCCGTCTGAGAATAAGAGCGTAACGGTAGGCCAAACCGGAACTGGCAATCCAGCAGACGCCGAAGTCGATCCACGCATCTACATGTCAGCAGAACGTACGTTTCTTGCCTGGATTCGTACAGGCATCGCGCTCATGGGCTTTGGCTTCGTCGTAGCGAAATTTGGATTATTCCTGCGCGAGCTTTCATTGACAGGTACACAGCAGCATCCGGCGAGTACCGGTTTTTCGCTGCCACTTGGTATTGGGCTAATCAGCTTTGGGATAGTGGTCAACTTCGTATCAGTTATTCGTCATCGTCGGTACATTGCCGCCATCGACCGAAAAGACTTCAGGTCTGCCTTTGGATCGACTTTCGCAATCTGGGTTGCACTTCTTCTCGCACTGTCGGGCCTGGCGATGACCATTAATCTCGTGAGATTAACGAACTAGCGGTTCAAAACCCCAAGCGCAATTCGTAGAAGTGAAATCACCTTGGCGGCGGCCTTCATTCCTTCCAGTGCCACGCTGCAGAATGCGTTCCACGTGTTTGGCTCGAAGTGCGGCTCGGGAGCGCAGGCAGCCGCTTCTTGTCAAGCATCGGATCAATGTACTTGTAACGCTCGAGCGTAATGTCGCAACATCTGTTTATTCTCACCTTCTACAACTAAATACATAACAACCCAGATTCTCACGAGTGTTTGCGATTTTTGAAACAAACCACCGGGGATAGGGTGATCAAGAGTCCCGCGCAGACCTACATAAAAGTTCAGCGAGTAGGCTACTCGTCGCTCAGTTTCCTTCTCGAACCCGCTCTTTCAGTTTTTCAACGATCCAAAATACAGCCGGACAAATGGTGGTATTGTTTGCGACTCCCATGGTTCGGAACGCCAGCCCTTCTTTGTCCGTATGCGGATATTCGCGACAGACGGTGGGCCGAACTTCGTACACCGTGCAACGATTGTCTTTGCCAAGAAGTGGACAAGGCGCTCGGCGAGTGTTGTAGGTCGCATTCGGCTTAGGCTCGAGATATCTACCAATGAACTCCGTTGGAGTCATTTCAAGAAATGCAGCAACACGCTCGACATCTGACTGATCGAACTTCGGTGTTGTGGACTTGCAGCAGTTTGCACAGCGGGTGCAATCAACCGTTTGGAACGCAGTCTGATGCAGTTCGTGCGCCGCTGCATCAACATCGAAGCCATAGTCATTGAACTTGAAGCTCCGCAGAAAAAGGTAGCTCTTTTCGCTGTTACGTTCTGCATTTTTCTCCCAGTCGCGAACGATGCTGTCGTGACTAATTTCAGACTCCCTGCTCGCAGGCATGCCTGAGATAGTTTTTGTACTTTGATGGCTGTCACCCGCAATTGAATCAGAATTCTTCGTAAACTTGTCGCGCGCGCCGAAGCGTTTTTCGTACAAATCCTGAATCCAGACTTTCACCGGAGCTTTCCATTCCTGACTTCGACTTGGTACGTTCTTCATAAGAGCCTGAGGACTGAGTCCCAACTCCTTTGCTTTACGAATGTCATCCATAGTCAGTCGACAAACCTGTTTAGCCTCAGCCCACTTTGGATCATGCGGCGTTTTCTTGGCAGGCGTTTTCACTTTGAGAACAATCGCGCCGGTTTCAATTTCTGCTCGACGTTTTGCAACCCGCTCCGTCCATTGACGGTGAAACTCCTCGATCCGCTGAGACATTGAAATCTCGTTCCCGGAATTATCCGTGCCAGGGAGATTCTGGAAGTGTTGTAAAGGGTATCCCGTCGCGCTAGCCCGTTTGATGTCTTCATCTGACAGTTGGTACTGAAGCTGAAACTCAGCCCATTCCTTTTTCGCCTTTCTTCGGCGTTCGTCTTTCATTGAACCCACAATCGACAACTCCCAGGGCGTGCATCTGCAACAGCGAACAGTTCGTCAACTTCTACCGCGCTCTTTCACAATGTGCAATCGAGTTTACGCTGACAAGTACGCATCTCGTGCAGCAATTCCTCGTTCGGCGAACCGACAGCCTGAGCCTTGGCTGATGGTTGGAAAAGCCTCTTGCGGGACGTCTTCGACCACATGCACGTCACGCAGGGAGCAACGAGCCAACCCGACCGCCAAACCATAGTACCGCTCGTACAAGGCCGCAAAAGCTGCAACATTGCCGGTAAGGCCATTCTCACGAGTTCTTTGTCAGACTGGTTCAAGTTGCACTTTCTATAACTCAGGCATCGATTTGTCACCAACCTTAGTGGGTCGCCTGGGCGGTTGCTGAGCGCGGTTTTTCCCTTTTTCCAGAAAATCGTAGCCACCGTCGCCAGACGGTGGATGCGTTACCAGTGATTTTTCCACCGCTTGGCAGCGGTGGCTACATGTCTGGTTAGTGCATCTTCAGTCGCCGCTGTCCTATCGGTTTGGAATCTGACCGTAAACACCGCCCTTTTCCTCAACAGGCAGTTTGGGTTTCGATGCCTGCGGTCTGTCTTCGGCAAACCAGTGGTTGCTTTCGAAGCGAAACGTCTCGGGCGCGGTGCCTGCGCCGATGTTAACTTCCGTATGGACCTGAGAGCGGCGGAAGGTGATGCGATTGTCTTTGACGAGCACGTTACGACAGGGGACGAAACCCGGTTCTTGCGTCTCTTGCAGTACGCGGAAGACCCACTTGTTGGGATACAGGATGGTGTTACCAACGAACTCTGCGCCATCGACGCCAACAAAGGCCGCTGCGCAAAGACTGCCCTCGATAGTATTGTCTCTCACGACCAGGCGAGCTGCTTCATGCTTGGCACCCTGCGGTCGAAAGTATGCCAAGCCAGTAGAGCCACCGAGATTGATGGGACGCTCACCCGCATTCTTGAAGTGGCAATTCTCGATGATGATGTCGCTCGTGCCGCCTTTAAGCTGGATGCCCGCGCTTGCGCTGAAGCCTTCCTTGCCAATCAAACGACAACCTTTGACCAGTGAGTGGTGACAGCCGACGAAGTCAATGCCCTGCCCACCCCAGCCGCTGATGGTACAGTCGCGTATCGTCAGCTTGTCGAGCCCCGAACACTTGATGGCATCACGATTACCTTTGGGACCAATGTCATAGACCTCAATGTGATCGAGCACAATATTCGAAACCAGATGCGCCAAGTCGCCACCGTCGTCGATATTGAGCCCATTTTCGCTCTGTCCGCTAATGCGAAGATTCTTCAGCGTCAAACCCGAGCAGCGAGAAAAGTGGAAGCCTACCTTGCCCCCTTTGAACACAGGTGGCTGTTTAGGATCGAGTGCCTCGATCGTAAGCCTCTCAACTCCAGCGACGAAGTGGTCGCCCGGATACTCTCCAGGGCTGATCCTAAGTGTCGTGCGCGGTTTCACCGCGCGTAGAGCGCTCCCTAAAGACGCTGCATCCCTGATAACAAACTCATCTGCGCGCAACATCGCAAACGGTTCTAGAAGCACAGTAAAGAGTAAGACAAGCGTAAGTTTCATGAGTAGACTCTGTTGACACTCGAGTTGCTCGCCGATTCGACAGACAATTGAAGAGCTCATCAGTCTTTCGCAATCTTATTGCTTGGGAGCTGCTCCCGACTTTTCAGTGACTTTGGGTGTTTTCATTTTCCCTGAGTTGGTTTCGTCAACCGATTCCAAGGTGACTTTGAATCGCCAATCATCGCCGAAGTCGTAATGGAAGGTCATTGATTCGCCGATTTGGAGTGGGACATCCCCGACTCGTAGCTCTTCGGCGAAGTAGTCGGCGTCGTCCAAGTGGGGCCCGGCGATCTCAATGCACCTGCCTGCGGTATCTCGCAGCTCAAATTCGTACAGCTTTGCAATGATGCGTCGTACAACCAAGATGCCAACAGCGCGAAGTATTGTTCGGTCGGGTTCAACGCTTGCCATTTCTTCAGCATAGCCGTATCAATCAGCACGGCTCGCTTCGGTTTCGTCTCTCCAACGGCCAATCCTGTGCTTCGCAGCAACATGAACAACCCCATCAATGCCGGAAACGAGCGCAGTTGCGGTCGCTTCAAGTCGTGTGGCAACGGATCGACAAGCGTTTCGTTCAGTTCAGCCAACACCCGCTGCAGTAATGCAAAGTAATTGCTGGTTGTTTGCATTCCAGTTCCAATGGCGTCGATCAGAGTTTGAGAGTTTGCCAGAATCGGACCGGGTAACAATCTGTCTAATGTCGTCTGCTTGAGCAAGGCCTTTCGCGATGGCGAAAGCTTTTCGGTCAGTAGGTTACTAAGATCATTCATTTTGAGTTCTCGGTCCGTGCGTTATCCGTGCGTTAATACGGGAATCCCCTTGAATCAGCTACAACTGAGGTTCGTTCCACGCGTCGGATATGAGTTGGTGAAGCGAATAGAGGATGGATTCGAGTTGTTCGTGTAGTTGTGCTGCTACTTCTCGCGTAATCGCATTTTCGCGGGCTAGCCCGAACACCGCGCCGCGTGCATGAGCGTGTCCAGATAGGGCCCGTTTGAGCTGCGTGATCGCCAACGCACAATGCAATCGGTCGTCCAAGTCGTCGCTGGTTGCTTGCACGAGTCCACCAACAATTTCCATCGCGCCCCGCGTTAATGTCGTCGCAAATCCGCGTTGGGAAGGATGCTGCTCGGCTAAAACCATGATACGGAGCAGAAACTCCTGTGCACAGGCGACCGCTGGGTGCGGCTCGCTACTAACGGATTCGATTGCAGCATCGTACGGATGACTTGATGCGGAGACGGCGTCGGGTTCTTCAGTGAACTCTGCATCGAGCGTCGCGTCAGCGGGCGAATCGTTCAACCGAATTGCCAGCCCTTCTTCGTTCATTGCCTGCTCGAAGGCAGCCCTCGCCGACATGCCTTTTGCAGTGGACTCAGCGATTCGACGTGCCATCCGCTCGCTTCGCAAGTCGTTTTTACGCCGCTGGGCATCCATCCACTCGACTTCCTCCTCCAACTGCTGTTCATTCCACACCGTTTGGTCAGATTCTGTTACGTGCAACGCTGAGCTGGCCGACGGCACGCCAGCAATCTTCTCTTGTACCAACATTGCGACTCGCTCAATTCGCTTTGCAATGATCATCGGGTCTTCCATCGCTTCTTCACTCAGTCCGTGCGCACGCAGACCATCGCCGAGAGAATGAATCGCTTCATCGAGAAACTCTTGCTTGCGTTTCAAAAGACCGATATCACGAGTTTCGTAGTATTCACCTTCGTCACTAACTTGCATGTTGTTTGCGTATTCTTCCTTCAACGCATCGAGCAAACATACGATGGCGACGTGTCCCGTAATCGAACCAAACTGCGTTTTGACGGAACAGTAAGGTGGTTCGGTAAATGCGGATCGCTCCGCCACTTCGATTTGAAACAACGGAATAAAATGTCCTTCTGGGGAAACTAGCAAACTAAACGTTTCTTGCCCAGGCGTCATCTCCAACATCAATCCTCGCACGACTCGAGACGGATCTTGGTCGGCAAACGATCTCCAAATGGTGGCTCGTCCACCCAACGCAAATACTAAGTCCATCACTCGGTCTTCCATTTCCTCCACCCGGTTTATGTCATTGAGCGTGCCGCTGTAGTGAATGGTAGTGCCCATAGCATAACTTTCGAGAAAACGAGAGATATCGTCAATGTGATCCGTCTTACGCGGGCGCTCGCAGTTGTTCGTCGAGTCCAATTGGAGATCGGAAACGTTGGCTGCACGTGGTATCTGTGTTAATCGAACACTAATTTTCCGTTGGCGAATTCCAATCCTCTTCTTTATAACTCATGCGACAGTCTTCGATTACCCGCTCGTGAGAATCCGTGCCATTTAGTGGCTTCGTCGATGACGCGAGTGTGGACAGGGAATCGAGTCGCGAAGTACAATTTTGGGAGATTGATCGTCATCAGTTGGAAGAAAGTCGAGAGAACAAGCGTCGATGATTCGGCCTCCATGGAAAGAACTGCGAGGGAACCGAAATTGCATCCCTCCCGGGTCTATCTATGCCAAATGGCCGACGCGCGTCCCATTGCCCAATGCGAAATTTCGCAACTATGGGCCTCTTAGTGAGGCAGACTATCCGCAAGAAAAGTCAGC
This sequence comes from Pirellulaceae bacterium, assembly GCA_033761895.1. Classification (GTDB taxonomy): domain Bacteria; phylum Planctomycetota; class Planctomycetia; order Pirellulales; family Pirellulaceae; genus Aureliella. The sequence continues at coordinate 12,189 of JANRMD010000403.1, forward strand.
GAGTTCCGCGCGGATTTGATTTCGTCAGCGTCTGGCCGCCACATGCCACCAGCATCAGCCAGAATGTAGATCATCTTCATGAACTCGCGACTACGACCTGAATCCAGTTTTGATTTGTTCTTTGGTGCTAAATGGTAATCAAAGCTGAAGCGAGAATACGAGGATCCATATTGATGGAATCGCTCGAGGCATTGCTGGATCGCGGTACAACCACCCCGCGGATTGTTGTTGGGATCAAGCCCTCGGGCCAACATTGAAGCGAGCACAGGAGTCGCATCGGAACCAAGTAGGTAATCGAGAATATCTGCAGCTGCGGGATTGTTAAGACATGCCTTGATACCTTTCAATTCGAATAGCCCGTAGTGATTGTATAGCGCAGCAAACCCTACGGCCGAAAGCCCACCATCCTCAAGATCTGCCTCTCGATCTGGGTCCTCTTCACCTCTGCAAAGCGGATCACCGCCCGCCCAGAGCATCAATGAAACCCATTTGGCATCACCTTCCTTACAATGATGCCGAAGCGCAATGTTTACCTGCTCTCGAATCGACGGGAAACGATCCTGGTACTTCTTTACTAACGGAAGGGATGTCCGAATGCGGTTACAAAATGCCCAGGCTAAAGGGTTTCCATGCTCCAAATTGCATCCGGCCTCAACGAAGTACTCCATGATTTCGACATCCCAAGTTGCTAACACTCTTCTCGCATCAACAACTTTCGGGTCATATCCATGCTCGACCAACAACTTGACAATGTCCAAGCGCCGTTTCTCTAGCGCCATGGTCATTGGGCAATAGCGATCAATAGGTCCCACGTCCGCGCCCGCATCGAGTAAGACCTTTACTAGACTATGGAATCCGGCGTCGATCGCGTATTCGATCGGTGTTTTCTTGCGACTGCCACGATAATGCCCAGATGGTGGATTCACAGGTTTGGACTCGGCGATCCAAGCCTGGACCTCGAATAGCTTGCCTGCACGACACAAATCAACCAATGGCACCAGTTCGTCAAAATTAACGGATTGCTTGCCCATGGTTACCAACGTCGATACGAAGAGAATGTGGATTCATCGGGAATCACCTCATCCAAAATTGTCTTCGGAGAGTTGATAGTAGGATCCAATCGATTGGCCTGTAGTTCAGCCCATGCGAGATACTTCCCTAGTTCGGAATCGACTTCAATCTTTGGGCCTTTGCTTTCATGAACTTGCCGCACGTAAGCGATGAATTCTCTGATTTCTCGGCTACGACGTAAGTCACTCGCCTGTGCCAGCAAGCCATCGAGCTTACGCTGTTCTTGTTTTTGCTCCTCTCGCTTTTTCGCTCGTTCGGCCGCTTGTTGGCGTTGGCGTTTCTCATCTTCGACGCGTTTAATCGCTTCCTGCTGTTGCTTGATTTCATGCTCGCGCTTCTTCTCGGCAATTTCGAGCACTCCAGCTACTATCGAGTTCAAGCAATTCTCAATTCGTTGTGTCTTGGCATCTTTCCACTGTTTCCTACATCCGCTCGCCCAGTAGCTGTCGGCCTCTGGTACTTGTACCGTTAGTAAGCCACTTGGAACTTGTTTCTTTCGTTTCCGTTCGTTGAAGAAATCGTAGTGGCCCGCAATGGATTCCTTCGTTGCTTCCAACTCCTCCTCTACAGTCTTGGTTGCTTCTCGAATAGTGAGTGTTACAGCTTGGCCGTTGACCTCAATCTTTGGTCCTGAACTGACTTGGTGACCGAGTGATTCAAATGCCTTAAGCAGTGCGCTCATGACGAGAAGCGATCGACGCAGTTGATCGCGGCTCACAAGTAGGTCGAGTTGACAACCTTCGGGCGTGTGGAGCAAACCGTCATCGCGTTTTTTCACCCCTTCAAACGCGTCATTTGCAGCGGAGACTAACCTGTGGCAGCCACGAAGAGTTTCAGCAACTTCAATTTTGGGCAATAGGTTTTCGCGTTTCTCTGTTTCCACTCGTGCTTTCTCCTTTGCCTCTACCTCGCCGGGTTCAGGGACGTGGACTTTTATCTCACCTTCTTCGTCATGCTTTGGAAGCGGAGTCCGTTTTACCTTCTGTCCCGCTTCGAGCTTCGCCCAGTAGCCTCGTGGTGGTCGCGGAATGTCACAGCGCCTACAGAACTTGGCAAAACCCACATCGGAGAGGTTGTACTTAGGGGCCAACTTGGACACGGGTGTGGACCAAACTTCATCGTACAGCTCTTTGCGAGTAATCGTTTTCCACGGCATGATCAGTTTCGAGTGTATTGGGTGATTGCACGGGATTCGCCTGGGACATAGTCAGGCGCTCACTGAAAGTCTCTTTGACTGTTGGGGGCAAGCTGATTTTATCGCGTGAGATCTGAACTCCCAATCGATGGTTGGATCGTTAGATCGATTGACCTAACCCGATCTGAAGGAAAGTTGTTCGGCTAAGGGATGGGAATCCAGGAAATCCTAGCCGAGTAGAGAAGCTTCGCGCCATACGATTCGTTCTGGTGCCAATTACCCGATGCGAAAGTTCGCAACTATGGGCCTCTTAGTGAGGCAGAACAGCGAAAAAAAAGAATCCCGAGTGAGGCAGACGATTCATAACCCAGAGTCGTTAACCCGGCGGTTTTCATAACCCAGAGACTCCGAGAGTATTTGTCTCTGATTGGCCCCCAGAGAGGGGCTGTTTTGGCGAGAGTCGCGGCCGGGAATCGAGTCTCTGGAGAGTGATCGAGACCCGGAAGATTGCAGGGGAATACGAAAAAAGCCGGTGTTTTGCGTTGCTGCAATACACCGGCTTCTTCAAATAACCTACTGCGGTCAGTTTCGCTGAGTTTCCTCTAGAAAAACCGGCAAACAGAGAAGTTGAGTGGAACAGACACCTCACGAAACTCGCCTGTTTTCTCTGGTCCAGGTTATGGCTCTTTGGCTGTTTTAGCGAATAACCTGGGCCGAGGGCTATGGAGCGTCGTCAGAGAGGCTCGGGGTTATTCGCTAGAGGCACCATGTCAGAGCCACAGATCAGCTGGGATACCGAGTTCTTGACGAGCCTGGAACCAATCCGCTTCTGCAGACAATGTGGGTTCAGAGCGTGTGCAGTGGATATGGAAAGCCTGGTCGCGAACCAACTCGCGAAGCCGCGCCAGCAGTTGCTGGTCGTACAAGCTCGCCACCAAGTCCCGAGCCTCTTCGCCGCGAACTGCCGCTGTATTGGGCATTACTAATCGTGCGTCGTCGGATGCTTCCCCGGAAGCCAATTCGTTCGCATCGATATCAGCGGCCCCCAATAGTCGTTCCAAGATTCGAAGATCTGAAATATCGTTGATCGTAGGCCCTAAGTTACCGTTAACGAAAAACTCACGGAGTTCAGGGGGTTCCAAAGCGAATTGATCTCTAGCCTGCTGATCGAACCCGAGCAAACGATAAAAGGCTGCAGCATTTATCGACGGCAGAACTTGTCCTGAGAACTTCGCAACGCGTTGTCCTAGTTGCTGGCGGCTTTCATTCTCATCAGGTCGCGGAAGTCTTCCGTTATGGATGACTGTATTGCGGAGCGTGTCAACAAAACGGATTCGGTTTCTTACCTCGTCCGTGGGATTCGGATCAATTGCCCCAAATTCGACAAGTAGATCTTCAAGTTTAGCCACAAATCCTTTTGCAAGTCCCTGGTCCACACGCGCCCCGAGCACGCGAATAAATGCCTCACGCTGAGCCGGCAACAGTTCCGTGACCTCGGCCACGGCACTTTGTACTTTCTCCTTGAGTGTGCGTTTCGTCGATCGCGTTAGACCTGACTGCTGTTGCCCGGTCGTGGTCTGTACCGGATAGTGCGCGCAAATGATATCCAAAGCCGTGGTGTAGTGACTGACCTGCGTCTGGATCATGTCATAAACGGCCTGGTTATGAGATAAGAAAGCCATTTCGAGATCGTTTTGGACGAGGGAGCTGCGATGAGGCCACGCGCGGGCAAGCATGTGAAGCGTGGCATAGTACATCTTGCAAGCGCGACCGACATAGCGATATGCAACACCATGCCGTTCACGGTACTGTGGAACAGTGACGCGGCGTCCAGTAAAGAACGTAAGCAGCTCGCACAAATCCCAGATGCCGAAGTCGGGTATGGGTTGTTCTGCCAGAATGCTTGACTCCGCACTACTCCCGTCGTGTAGGAGTCGGGCCGTCGCGATCCACCCATCAGCGTATCTGGATTCCATGATCCGTTCTTCAACAGTCAGTCGATTCCCTTCCATGTGGATGCGTGATTGAAGTTGGCCTTATTGCGTGAGTTGCAAGACACGTTGCTCATAGTCCTCATAAAAAACGATTCGAAAGGGTCCAAATCGGAGTTCCTCTAGCTGCGGGCGAATAACATTCCCCATCTTTTCGCCAACATCTAAATTGAAAAGGTCGACAGGATCGAGCATTGGCTTTTCTTTCATTCCGCAGATGTGAAACTTACTACAGCATCCATGCTTAATTGTTCGCTGAATACCGCTTGAAGTACATGCACTTCACCGCTCGCCTCGCTATCAACGGGGGCCATTGCGGAGCCACCACTCACTCTCCACACAGCAACCGAGGGATAATGCAACACTGCTGCAAGAAGACATTCGATTGTAAAGATCTTTGGTCCAAACGGAACGAGAATGGGGCGATACTGTTGCTTCAGCGAATAAAGCAATGATTCAAGCTTAACGAATGTATTGAATGGCTCTGAAAGCTTGTAAAAGGTCTGATGTTCTTTGCTAATTTCGTCCCAGAGCGGTTGGTTCACCTCTATGACCGCGTCAAGAAACCGCGGGTCAGTACCCACAGGGACGAACGCCCTGATCGGACCAGGCTCTAAGTACTCGATCGCACCAATCACACGATCTGGTTCGTAGCCTACACCAAATATCGCACACGTCGGTGCTTCGGGACGCGTAGTCCATCCTGCGAAGTATGGGGTGACGGGACCAGCTATTTCAATAAACGTAGGCTCAGTTGGTGGAGGACTGTACTTTGCAACACAATACACAAAGTCAACGATCACGGATCTCTTTGAAGCACACATCAAAGCGACTTCGACCACGTTAGCCATACGAGAACGGCTCATACTCGAGATGTCGACGCAAATCCTTAGTTCACCTTCCTTCGCTGACGAAACAGAGTCAAGCTCTTGGTATAGCCGGTTGGAAAAGTCCATTGATTCCAAACTGTCGATAGTAAAGCCATTCGAGTCAAAGAAAGCAACGTTCCTCTCAAACCCAATTATATTCCTGTCGGTAAATGCGTAGGCGATCTTTTTGGTAGTTTGGATACGATGGTTCTCGCAGAAGTAGCGGGCGCGATTCTCGAACCCGATGGACGCGACCATCGCATCGAACGCTGTCGACTGAACTTGCTCGAGCGAAGACGGATTCACTTTACAGCAAGGATCAGAAGTCAAAGAGCATAGGCTTGTTTTCATCTGGAACATTCTCGAGTAGGCCATTCAGCGAAACGTCTCTTTCCGCCCGCAATAATATCTTATAATGTACTGCCAATAGATAGGACAAACGGAATCGCTTGGTCCTCAATGTGCTAAGCAAGTCAATAGGATCTTCCCCAGGCATGTGAATAAGTCCGCCAGCGTTAACAGCCCTACCAAGGCTCTCGAGCAAATCGGCAGGCACATC
>JANRMD010000404.1:0-15510 GCA_033761895.1 Pirellulaceae bacterium
AGACTGGAAGTCAATGCGGTAGCCAACGCCCGTCAAGGCTTTCGAGGGCCCCGGTAGCCGCCGCTGCCAAGCGGCGTTTAGTCACCCCGCATCGTGTCCACCGTCTGGCGACGGTGGCTACTCGAAATCTGGCGACGGTGGCTACTCGAAATGCTTGACGCATTCCGCTACTCCATAGTCGAAGGCACTAACGCCTTGTCCGTTTTCGCTGATCTTCTGCCAGCAAATCAATCAGTGCTTCCATCCGATTGTTCTGCGGATTACTCTGCGGGTTACGTGCCGACGACTGCTCAACCCTGGACATCTCACCCTCGGCACTCGCCCGAATACGGTTTAGTTCGTTGATGACCAAAAGTGCATCGATTGGCGAAAGAGCCCCATCACCGCTCACATCAACGTAACGCACTGGAATGAATGGAGTAGGCAGTTCAGGTGTGAGTGCCAAGCGTGCATTGATCGCATTGATGACCAACAACGCATCAACGGGAGTGATGAACGTGTCGTCATTCACATCGAAGCGGTTTCTCGCATTATTCCATGGGAAATTCGGGTCATCATCGCGGACGATCAACAAGGCGGAACCGCTTTCGTAATCGACAGCGTTGGCTGTTATCTGCACCTGTTGATCTCCATCAACGATGAATTCGTTGACGGAAGTAATCGTGAATGAAGCTTGCGTTTGATTAGCTGGGATAGTCACAGTTGCGGGAACGCTGGCCTCCGTCACGCGGTCGCTCGCAAGCTGGACAACCATCGCTTGCGCGATGTCCGTGTTGCTTCTGGTGACTGTCCCAGTCGCGGTACCGTTTCTCTCGCTAATTGAACTCACATCGATGGACACCACAATCGATTCACTATCCGTTACCGACAAAGAAGCGGCGGAGCTGGAGTAGTTTGCCGCGTTAACTTGAATCGAGACAAGTTGCAGGCCATCCAGCAAATTGTCATCGACGGAGTTAATCAAAAAGCTCGCCGAGCTAGCGTTGGCAGGAATGATGACCGTGACTGGTACGGCTGCCTCGGTCGCATCGGTGCTGACCAAGTTGACCGTGAGGGGCAAAGCGATGTCGGTGTTACTTCGAGTAACTGTGCCTGTCGCTTGACCACCACGCTCGCTGATCGAAGGTTGACTAATGACCAACGTTAGGGATTCCGCATCGCTCACGCTAACGGGCTGGGTGGTAGCTGCATAACCGGATGAACTCGCGGAAATCGCAACCGCTTGAATTCCATCCAGCAGGGTATCATCGACGCCAGTGATGGTGAACGTTACTGAGGCTTGGTTCGCCGGAATGGTAACGGTCAATGGCACCTGGGCTTCGGTAGTATCACTGCTTTGCAATGCAATAGTAAGTGGAAGGCTATTGTCGGAGTTGCTGCGAGTTACGGTGGCGAGCGTCGAACCTCCGTTCTCACTGATCGTCGAAGCGTCGATCGAGAGCGTCAGGGACTCTGCGTCGGTAATCTCGATGGTCTCACTTTCGCCAGCGTAGCCGACGGCGGTGGCAGCAATCGTGACGACCTGGAGACCGTCGAGCAGCGCATCGTCGACACCACTTACAGTAAATGTTGCCGAAGCTTGATTAGCTTCGATGGTAACTTGAGCTGGAACACTTGCTTCACCTACATCGCTACTCATCAGCATAACCACGAGTGGTAGATTGATGTCAGTATTGTTCCGAGTGATGGTGGCGACAGCCTCGCCCCCATTTTCACTAATTGAAGGAACTCGGAACGTGAGGCTCAGCAATTCAGCATCGGTAACATCTAAATTGCCTGTCGCGTCGGCGTAGCCCGCTGCGACACCAGTGATAATCACTGTGCGAGTTCCGTCCAATAAAGTGTCATCAACACCCGAGATTGTAAACGCAACCGAGGATTCGTTTGCGGGGATCGTTACCGTGGCTGGTACGCTCGCTTCCGAAGTATCATCGTTGCTCAGCGTAACGATCAATGGAAGGCTAATGTCCAAGTTACTGCGAGTCACCGTGGCCGTTGCGGATCCACCATTTTCGCTGATAGACGAAACCGATAGGGAGAACGAAAGCAGTTCTGAGTCCGAAACGTTCAGCGAGCGATTGCCGCCTACGTAACCTGCAGCCGCCGCTTGGAGCGTGACCGTTTGGATTCCATCGAGCAAGGCATCGTCCACTCCGTTCACCACAAAGTTAACGGAGGCTTGGTTCGCCGGGATCGTAACCGTCAACGGAACAGTGATTTCAGAGAGGTCGCTGCTGGTCAAAGTGACCGTCAGAGGGCTTGAAATATCCGTGTTGCTACGCGTGACGGTGCCATTGGCGATACCGCCACTTTCGCTAATCGAAGTTGTGTCGATGGCGATTACAAGGTTTTCCGAGTCGTTGACAAGTAGATCGCCCGTTCCCTGAGTGTAGCCCAACGCGCTAGCGGTGAGAGTTAGCGGTTGGGTGCCGTCGAGCAGCGTGTCATCCACGCCCGTCACTGCAAACGAAACGGAAGCTTGGTTTGCAGGAATGACTACCGTGGTAGGCAAGGTAGCTTCGGTTGGGTCGCTACTAAGCAACGTGACAGTGATAGGTTGGGTGATATCCGTGTTACTGCGAGTTACCGTGGCGGTTGTCGTGCCGCCATTTTCACTGAACGTAGGCTGACTGAACGTTAGTGCAAGGGTTTCGAAGTCGGTGACTTCGACCGACTGCGAACCACCAACATAACCCGCTGCAGAGGCGGTAATCACAGTTACTTGCAAACCATCGAGCAGAGTATCATCGACAGCTGTGATTGCGAACGTGGCTGAAGATTCGCCAGCAAGAATCGTGACAGTGGTTGTTACCACAGCTTCGCCGGTATCACTGCTTTGCAGGGTTACGGTCAACGGCTGGCCGATGTCGGTATTGCTGCGAGTGACTGTACCAGTGGTAACGCCACGGAATTCGCTGATCGAAGTGGCGTTGATGGTGATCGCAATCGACTCAGCATCAGCAACATCGATGGCACGCGTCTGGCTAATATAGCCCGCTGCACTAGCCGAGATAATTGCAGGTTGTTTACCGTCCAGTAGCGTGTCGTCAACTGCAAGAATCGGGAAGTCGACCGAGGTTTGGTTCGCAGGAATGGTAACGGTGGCTGGTACGACAGCCGCGCTGGTGTCGCTGCTGAGTAAGGTAACAGTAAGCGGTTGCGTGATATCGGTATTGCTACGCGTCACAGTGCCAGTAGTCGCGCCTCCATTTTCGCTAATCGAAGTCGCCGTGATCGAAACAGATAGAGTCTCTGCATCGGTGACATCTAGCGCACGAGTACCATTGATGTAACCAGCAGCGCTGGCGGTGACCAGAAATGCTTGCGTTCCGTCAAGTAGCGTATCGTCGACGGCAGTTACAGTGAAAGTAACCGAAGACTGATCTGCAGGAATCGTAACGGTCGGCGGAACGGTACCTTCCGAAGTGTCACTGCTGAGCAGCAGTACCGTCAACGGTGAGCCAATGTTCGTATTGCTGCGAGTAACGGTAGCGGTGGTGCTTCCACCGTTTTCGCTGAATGAGCTGGCCGCAAACGTGACGGTCAAAAACACCGAGTCGGTTACGTCGATGACCCTCGTGCCACTCGAATAACCAGCGGAACTGGCGGTTAACAGAACCGATTGCGTGCCATCTAACAGCCCATCGTCCACTGCACTAATGACGAAGGTGACCGAAGCCGCGTTGGCGGGGATCGTTATCGATGCAGGTACGGTGGCTTCCGAATTCAGGCTGCTGGTTAGGTTTACCGTAAGTGGCAAGGCGGTATCTGTGTTGCTACGCATCACAGTACCAATCGCTGAACCACCCGCCTCATTGATCGAAGCAGCGTCGATGGTGATGGAAAGCGATTCAGAGTCGGTGACTTGCAACGAACCCGAGGCGCCAACATAACCAGTGGCCGCAACCGAGAGCGAGACTGTTTGTGTGCCATCTAGCAAAGAATCATCGACCGCAGTAATCGCAAACGTTGCAAAACTCTCATTTGCGGGGATGGTTACCACTGTCGGCGCAACCGCTTCAGAAGTGTCGCTGCTCGAAATGGTGACCGTGAGCGGTTGCCCTAGGTTGATGTTGCTGCGAGTGACGCGGCCGGTGGTCACGCCGCCATTTTCACTGAATGAGGATGCAGTGATGACCAGAGCCAGTGTTTCGAAATCCGCAATCGTTATCGTGTTGGAGCCTTCGAAGTAGCGTGGGGCACTAGCGGTAATGGTAACCAGTTGATCCCCGTCAAGTAGGCTGTCGTCTATTGCAGTAACCGTGAACGTGGCTGAAGCTTGTCCTGCCGGGATGACAACGCTAACGGGCACTGATACTTCGCTCGGGTCATTGCCTCGGAGCGACACCGTAATTGCCTGAGCGGTGTCTGTGTTGGTACGGGTCACAGTTCCGATCGCCGTTCCACCATTTTCGCTAATAGGAGACCTATCAAAGGTCACGCTAAAGGTTTCAGCATCGGTTACGTCAATGTACTCGAGATCACTGAAATATCCGGTCGAAGCTGCGACTATGCCCACGGTTTGCGTACCATCCAGGAGATTGTCGAGCACGCCCGTGACAGTAAAGGTCGCAGAAGCTTGATTGGCGGGGATGGTAACCGTCGCTGGCATGTTAGCTTCGGTCGGATCGGCGTTAAACAAGCTGACTGTAATTGGCAAACCAATATCGGTATTGCCACGAACAACAGTTCCAGTTGCTGTACCGCCCCTCTCGCTGATGCGTGACCTATCCAACGTCAGCGTCAGCAATTCAACGTCGGTCACCTCCATGCCGTAGGAACTGCTGACATACCCAGTCGCATTTGCTGACACGGTGACTACTTGCGTGCCATCGAGCAAAGTGTCATCCAATGCCGTGATCAGAAAGTTGGCTGAATACTGATCTGCGGGAATCGTCACGGTAGTTGGCATCGTGGCTGCCGCCGGGTTGCTGTTTGTCAGCGTAATGATGGCCGCAGTGCCCAATTCGGTGTTGCTTCTTCTTATCGTGGCGATTGCTGATTCGCCATTTTCGCCGATCGATGACTTATCGAACGTCACTTCGAATGTTTCGTAGTCGGTGACGCTTATCGTATTCGACGTACTCACGTACGCCGCAGCACTAACGCCAATCGACACCGTCTGAGTACCATCCAGCAAATTGTCATCAACCGCATTAACAACGAACGACACCGAAGCTTGGTTGGCCGGAATAGTTACCGAGGCTGGGATGGATAACTCGGTTGCGTCACCGTTGGATAGGTTGATCGTATAGGGCAAAGCGTTGTCGGTGTTGCTGCGAGTCACGGTTGCCGTTGCGAGACCATTGCGTTCTGAAATCGAAGACCTATCGAAGGTAATCGATACGGTTTCATAATCTGTAACCGAGATTGCCAGCGAAGCTCCTGCATAGCCTGGCGATAGAACCGAAATGGAGGCCACCTGCGTACCGTCGAGAAGATTGTCATCGACCGCATTGATGATGAAGGTGGTCGAAGATTGCCCCGCAGGAATGGTAACGGTGGCCGGCAACGTAGCTTCACTTGTGTCCGAACTACCCAAGGAAACTACCAAAGCTTGGGAAAGGTCAATGTTACTTCGTCGAACCGTACCCGTTGCAGTGCCACCGTTCTCACTGATGCTGGTGTGTTGGATCGATAGGCTCAGAGCCACCAGTTGAAGCGTCACAGAATCTGCTGTGTAAGCCACTTCCCAGCTTTGTCCCACTGGAGCGGTCGGGATGACAACGGATGAGAATTGCCCAACTACAGCAGCGGCAGTTAGTAGAGTGAACACGGTGCCCGGTGCCGGCACGAAAAGCGAGGCTTGGCGAATGTCGAGTACTCCACCCAATATTGCAGTACCCGAGTGAATGATCCGATCGTATTGCGTGCCCGCGTTCGGGCCATTAAAGTCGATGATGACGCGGCCGGCATAAGTCACGCTTCCAAAATTCGCGGTTGTCGGTCCAAATCCAGGGCTAACCGTCCCAGTTACCAATACGTGATCGATCGCGCCTGGTCCATTCAAGAACCCTTCGATCGTAATTGGATTTGACGCTCTAAGTCCTTCAATCCGACCGCTATTGGTGACTGGTTTAGTTGGGCTATTGGAAGACTTAATAGTTCCAAAGCCAGTCACGTTTGCCAGTGCCGGAATGCTTAAACCATTGGGAGCATCCATGACTCCTGCAGTGATGGTAACAGTCGTGGTCCCGATTGTCGTTCTTTGCCCCAGCATAGCTTGGTCAGCATCCAACACTGTTAAGGTGTTGGCACCAACGTTGACGTTGCCGAGTGTTGCAAATCCCGTTGTGGAGGTGGCGTTGCCGATGGATAGTGGACCGCTGGCAGCCACCGTGGAGCCAAGCTCGCCTGAGAATTGGGCTGCAACTGTACCAAAGCCGCTGAGCGACTCGCCGTTTCCTAGCGAGATTCGATCGGCCGTGAGCGACCCACCGAAGAGAAGCGTTGTATTCCCAAGGTCGACAGGCGTAGCAGATCCGATGGTGAAAGAGTTCGGACCGACATCAAGCACGCCGATCGCTTCGAAGGACGTCAAGCCATCGAATCTTAGAGTTTCAAAGGTTTCATACAGGACAGGATTAGAATCTCCTCCATCAATCGCCGCAAACTGGCGCCGCGCCCCTGCGACGATGGAATGCACGCCGATCGTGTTCCCAGTTCCAGTAACCGTCAGCGAGTCAGCACCTCCTTGACCCCAAAGTGTGATCCCAAGCGGAAAGCTGAAGAATCCACCAGAGGCATAGTCCACCAAGATCGTGTCAGACTGTGTTTCCGAACCATTGATCTCGAGGGCAAACACTTCGTTCAGGGGTGCGGCAAAAATGACAGTCGATGTGTTGAGGTCAAATACCTGAACATTCGCCGCGGATTTCCGGATCACAATGTTGTTGCTTGCCAAGTCTGGCAGGCCTATGGAAACGCTAAATAACGCGTTCAATGTAAAATCTGCGGTGGTGACACCTCCGTCTTCGTCCGTTGCAGTAATGGTGATCACCTGATTCAGCATCGACGAAGTTGGAGTCATCGCCCAAGTCCAAATGCCATTGACTTGATTGATAATCGTACCGTGACTTGCCGACAACGTTACCGTGTCCGCCGGGACGTCAGCAAACGTTCCCGAATTCACAATCGTCGTAAATACGATTCCATTGACAACAGGGTTGTCAATTGTCAGTGTTGGAGAAACGTTGTTTACGATATAGGTAAAGTTCACCGAAGTGCTAAGGCCCTGCGAATCGGTCGCGGTTACAGTCACGGATGTCGATGCTTGGTTGTCGGGCGCGGGGCGACTCCAAGACCATGTTCCGTTACTGTTCTTCACGACGGTGCCAACGGACGCAGTCAATGTGACGGAATCGGCGGCGTTGGGGTCGCCCCAAGTGCCCGTATTGGAAACTGCGGTTCCTTCAAATCCGACAACGGACGAATTATTGGCGGTCACAGTCGGCGGCAGGTTGACTTGACTGCCGAAACGCTGATCGAACACTGGCAATCCGACTGCAGTGATGCTGCGCACCCCATCCACTGGAACGGTGTGGAACCAACCTGCCAGTGGCATAAGTCGCATCTGGATGCTGCCGCCTGGCAAGTCATAAAAGGCGGTACCCCTGGCAGAGGTGGTGAGTTCGAACTCACCAGCACTAATGATGAGGGTCCAATTATTGAGCGTGGCAATATCACCACCTGCATCATCGCTCAGTTCCAGTCGCCAAGTTCCATTGGGGCTCTTGGTATTGAGCGCAGCTAGACTACCTTCGGGTCGGAAAGAACCTGTGAAAGGACCTGTTCCGGCTGCAATCGAGGTTGCGGCTTGATCGTCCAGAACCGTATTGACAAAGTTCTGCGAGCCTCCGCCCACGTCGGTAAACAGTTCAACTCGAGTGCCGTCGGGATGCACCAAGAACACGTCGAGATCCGCATTCCAAGTCATAGTAATATTCAGGCGGACATTGATATCCGTGATGTTTCCGGCAACGCCCGCTACTACCGTATTGGAAACCGCACTTCCAAGATCTGGAACAACCAACGAATTCGCATTCAGAACGTTGGTGATGATGGGCGCATCGAGCGTGCCGTTCCCATTCAAATCATACAGAATCTTGCGATTGGGAAGGGGCGCTTCAGCGGTTTGTAAATCCCCATCACCGTTTACGTCATTAAAGACTTGTCCATAAAAACGGTTGTTTTTCCCCATGGAAAAATCACGTCCGAGGACAGAGCTGGTAGGTGAGGTCAGCGTCACCACATGCTGGCTTGCCCCCGTGAACATCCAGTCTGTGGGAAGAATCGTTCTAACCGTATGGGTCGCTACGGGTAATCCTAGGAATGCGTAAGCCCCACTCGGTCGCGAGAGGGTCGCCTGTTCGCCAGCCAGGAACTCCAGACGCCAATTATTAAGCGTGCCTACATCGCCAAACGCCGTATCGGCCACTTCCAAGGTCCACAAGCCGTTGCCGCTGACTCCGTCCAATGCTGCCAACGAGCTTGAAGGTCGGAAAGATCCAGTGAATGGAGCGGTGCCAGCCGTGATGGCTGTCGCGGCTTCATCATCCAGAACTGTATTCACAAAGTTGTCACCACTGCCGCCAACTCCCGCAAACAGTGGTACCCTCAAACCTGCCGGCGAAATGAGCGTTACCGTCAGGTCAGCGTCCCAGGTGTGCGTGATATTCAGGACAACATTCACATCTGCGATAAAGCCCGCAAAGCCGGTTACATTGATCGTTGATGTTACAGTGGCCTCATCCAAAATCGGAGTCGCCCCCGAACTCGGGTAGTTGACGGGGGTGGTGTCAAACTGGGAATTGTTGTTCGCATCCAGATACACCATCGTGCCCACCAGCGGAGCATCATGGGGATCCAGCAAACCATCGCCGTCCCAGTCCTCATACACAGTGCCCGCGATCGAAGGCGCAATTGCCGTCGCTGAAACATTGAACACAAAACTTGATTCGTCGGCATCATTCGAAGTGATCGTTACCGTTCTAGTGAACACCCCAGCCGCGGTCGGCGTAAAGCGGAGCGAAAATGTAGTTGAACCACCAATGCCCAGTACACTGTTGCCCAGTCCCGAAAGCACTGTGAACGGTCCAGCAGCCACGCTGAGTGATCCTAAGTTCAGAACGGATGTGCCCTGATTACGAATACGGAAGACCAAGTCGTTGGAGTCGCCCAGGATCGTACTTGGACCAGTAACGACGCTCACTCCGCTCACCAGATCGGTGGTGGTTGTAAGCACCGAAATCTCTGCCTTGCCAATGTTGGAAACTGCGCTAGCAGCGTTCAATCTACCGAAGCCAAACTCATTGTTCTTGCCGGTGTTGATGTTGTAGGTAGCACCGTTGATCAAGTCCGTATTGTTGCGCAGCATGTCTCGCAATTGCGCAGGTGTCATGGTGACGCCGAGTGTGTCAGCGCGGAACATCGTTAAGGCCGTGATGCCCGTTGCCAATGGCGTTGCTGAAGATGTGCCGCCAAACCCTGTGGCTCCAGTTCCGGTATAGTCGTCTGCAGCATAGCCAGCACCGCCAACACGATCGGTTGTGTCAATTGCTAAGTACCCAGATCGCGTATCATTGCTGGGCGTTACCATATCTACCGCTGGACCGAAGTTGCTGTAGTTGGAACGTTCACCTCGGTTGTTGGTCGCACCGATGGCAATAACACCTGGAATGTTCAAGGACTGCACAGCCGGCTCTGAAACAGCACCGAATCCATTTCCAGTTGCAAATAAGTAGGGCGTGCCTCGACCCAGTCGGCCCGCAGTTGTACCCCATACCAAAGCCGCGTTGAGCACGGCGCTGGTGGCGCCGCCACCCCAACTGTTGTTTACCAAGTCCGCTGAACGCCACGTTCCCAACCCGTTGGCAGTACGGCCACCCATGTAATACAGTGCGGCAGCAATGTTGGCATCGGAAGCAACCGCGCTGCCTTCAAACATCTTTCCACTAATCACTCGCGAATTGTAGGATGCCCCCGCAACCCCCAAGCCGTTGTCACCACGTGCTGCGGCCACTCCAGCCACAGCCGTGCCGTGCATATCGTCGACCGCAGTGTTGCCCGACAGATTATTGTTGCTAACAAAGTTCCAGCCATTAACGTCGTCGACCCATCCATTGCCATCGTCGTCAACCGAATTCCCCGCGATCTCACCTGGATTCACCCAAAGACTCATATCAGGATGACTCGCAACGCCATCGTCAATGACGCCCACAACGTATGCAGGCGAACCACCTTGAACGACATCCCAAGCCTCGGGTAGATCCGAATCCGCATCTACCAAACCGCCACCCTGCCCGGTGTTGTGTAGGTGCCAGAGATTGGTGAAGCGTGGGTCGTTGGGGATGTAGTACTTTTGCCAGGTCTGATAGAAGTTGTGCGATACGAACGTCAACCGCGCATCCGAATCAATGGCATTGGCCGCCGCCAGCGCCGCTTCGCCTTTACCGGCTGCAACGGTACCAATGAACTGATCGTGCGTACCAACCAACGGGCGATAGCCACTAAACACTGTACTACCAGCGAAGTAGTCCGCCGCGGTGACACCCGGCTTGAGACCAACGACCAATTCATCTAGCAAAACAGCTTCTGAATTCGATGCCGGTGCATAGAAGACAGGTACCACTTCACGCACATTCGCATTTGTCAGCAACGATTCTGACGTATTGACTGAATCATAAACCGAAAACTCTTCGTTGACTTTTCGAACAAATGTCAACTTCAGCGCATCCAGTGCCGCGGAATCGATATTCGAGTTATTCGAAAATGCAATTGCATAACGTTTCGGATAAATAACTAAACCGACTTCAACATTATCGGCTGCATAGAAGTGAGTCGGCTTCTGCGTCCTCAATGCCTCTGGGATATCTTTGCGCTGAATCGCTGAAGTATCCGCCTTGGAATAATCGCCAAGGGGCTTGGAGTCACCAAAGTCGCTGGCCAGCAAATGCCGTGATTCAAGTCGCTCACACTGCAGTAGCCTCTTCAGTCGTGAAAGCTTGACTGCCTTGTGACGTCCGGGTTGGCGGCGTGAATTGCGCATTGCTAGTCCTGTTTAGAAAAAGTAGAACGATATTGAATGAACGCTCTTGAGAGGACCCTTAAATAATGTATGGTCCATACGCAAAAAACATCGCGTATGTTTCTCGGGTCACTGGTCGCGCGGGATAATTGCCGGAGTCAAGATAACTAGTATCAAATCAAGATTCCAGCAGTTTGGGGTGGCAAACCCTGCGTTTTCTGCGTTTTTTGAGGAAGTCGATTTCGCCGCCAGTCGCCGATTCGAGCGGTGTTTTTACAGCCGTAAATCCTGCAGCCGACTACTGCAAAAGTAACTCCGAAGCGTACGCTTAAGTAATTTCCGAAGTAGGATACGGCTCGGGCTCGGGCATTCGAGTAAGAGTACGAGCACGAGTTATTAAGATGGGCTTTAAATTGCGCAGCTGAAAGCTAACGCCCGTCAGCCGAGAATTTCTGTGATGGGGCGACCGTGATCAATCTCCAACCGGCGGCGGTCGGGGAAGTCCAGTGACTTGGGGTCAAGCCCCAATTGGTGCAAGACGGTTGCGTGAATGTCCGTCACATAGCGAGGATTCTCGGCGGCATAGAAGCCAAGCTCATCTGTCGCACCATAAGTTGTGCCACCGCGAATTCCACCACCCGCCAACCAGGCGCAGAACGCATTGGGATGATGATCTCGTCCATCCGTGCCTTGGGCTCCTGGAGTACGGCCGAATTCCGTGCCCCAAACGACGATCGTATCATCCAACAAACCGTTTCGCTTTAAGTCCTTGAGTAGAGCTGCAATCGGGACATCGACCTGCGCGGATAAACTAGCATGGTTCTTCTTTAACTCACCATGAGCGTCCCACGCACCCCCACCACCACCGCCATGGAATATCTGGACAAAACGCACGCCGCGTTCAACCATGCGGCGCGCGGTCAAGCATAACTTTCCAAAGGGCTCGGTCACTTTGTTATTCAACCCATAAAGCGCCAGGGTCTCCGCTGTTTCTTGTTGCAACCCCAACGCTTCAGGCACGGCCATCTGCATTCCAAAGGCTAATTCGTAAGACTTAATGCGAGCTCTCAGTTGTGCATCGTTGGGGTACTCGATACCAGCCAGCTGATTCAGTTTTCCGAGTAAGCTAAACTCTGCCTTTTGATCGTTGGCCGAAACGCCAAACTTGGATGAGGACACAAACGGCAAGGGCTCCTGCTCGCCAACATCTAATCGAACTCCGGCGAATTCAGGCCCCAGGTAACCCGCGCCATGCGTCCATTCGCCGCCACAACAGTCACCCGTTGGCGTCCCGAGCACCACGTATTCAGGCAAGTTCTGATTCATGGTTCCCAGCCCATAGGCGACCCAAGAACCAATGGTCGGAAACGCACCTTCACGTGGATGACGCCCCGTGTGCCATGTCAACTGCGTTCCATGATCGTTGTGGACCGTCCATAGAGAACGCACCACAGCCAAATCATCGGCGCACGTACCCGTATTCGCAAACCAATCACCAACCGCAAGTCCACAATCGCCATGCCGTTGATAACCTGTTTGCATTCCAAACAGTTTTTTGTGCGGATGATGGTTGGGGTTAATCCCGACAAGATTCTGATTGACTCGCTGAGGATCGAACAGTTCTTTATAAGGTGTGTCGTCGGCACTCTTGCCATCATATTTGGTCAACATTGGCTTGGGGTCAAACGACTCCATATGACTGACGCCACCGCACAAGAAGATCCAAATGACACTCCGCGCACGTGGTTGCCGAACGATCTTGGAGGCTTCTGTTTCAAGGGCGGTTTGCGCTTGAGCTTGGTCACGGCTTAGCATCGCACTCAGGGCTAGGCCTGTGAAGCCCATGCCTGTATCGGTCAGGAATGATCGCCTGGAAACGCCCGTGCACCCACGCGAGTTCCTCATCTGAGTCGGAGCCTGACTTGTGTTCGAGGCTTTCGATACATGGGACTTGTGCATATTGTCAGCCAATTTCTCAATAGATCGATACGAATTCGTGATGATTCATCAACACATGCACCAACTGCTCACGAGCCCGAGTTGCAGGATCTGCCGAGGGCTTGCTCAAGTCATCCAACTGCGAGGCCACCGCCACTTCGACCGGCCGACTGGCACTATCCTGCAAAAACTGCACACAAGTGGTTACTTCGTCAGCCGTCGCAGGCCGCGAGAGAATATGTTCAAACATCGCGTTGACAAACAATTCGGGCTCCACCAATGGCTCCGCCTTCCAATAGCGAACCAAGCGACGAGCTTGCGTAATGGTCAGCTCGCTGTTGATCATCGCTAATGCCTGCTGCGGCATGACGCTACTCTTGCGTTGGTAACACTCGGTCACTGCAGCTGCATCAAAGATCTTAAGAAAGGTCATCTCTTTCTCAGCAGCATGGCGGAAGTACAAACTCCTACGTGGAACCTGGAATCCCATTTCGTAGTCGATGTCCGGTCCGCCCATCCCCAGATCAAGATTTCCAGCCACATACAAGACCGCATCGCGAACGAGCTCCGCCTCCATGCGTTTTGTTGACGCACGCGTCAAATACTCGTTATCAGGATCCCTTTCCAACGCCAGATTCGATGTGCCTGTAACTGGATTGGTGAGCAGCTGGCTCCCCTCATCGGCTTGAGTCGACAAGCGATAGACACTGCTGGTCACGATCAAGCGATGTATGTGCTTCATCGACCACGGTTCGACAACTTGCTGCTGACCAGCTTGATGCTCACCAGTTTGCTGCTGAATGGCGCGTTGAGTCGGCTCCATCAATTCAACCGCCAACCAATCCAGCAAAGCGGGATGGGTCGGCGGTTTTCCGTTCTGGCCAAAGTCGAAGACGCTGGGCACTAGCCCACGACCAAAATGACGATTCCAGATATGATTCACGGCAACGCGCGCGGCCAGCGGATTGTCTCGCGAGGTTAACCAGTCTGCCAAAGCAGTTCTTCTGCCGCTGCTCTTTTGCGGATAGACAGCAGTTAGCGGCGAATAGGTTGTGGGAGTGTCCGTCGACTTCTTTTGGGCTTCTTCCAAGGCCTTGGCCGCCTGCTGTTGCTTCTGCTGTGCATCCGCTACATTTTTCTTGAGGCCAGCATCGTCGGGCTTAGCCTTGAGCCTATTCTCGCTTTCGGCCACGCCCAGTTCCGCTTGACGCGCGGCAAGCTCTAGAGACTTCAGTGCCACATCCCGCTCTAGGATAGCAGCTTGCTTTGCCGCAGGTTCGTATGCGCCAGAACTCGTTGCGCCAGAACTCGTTACCCCGGCTGCATATTTTTGATCATCTGCGGCAATGCGAGCTTGTAAGCTCTTCAGCTGGATATCGGCCACATCGGCCGCGAACTGCAATACGTCGACACGCTGTTTGGCGAGCTCATAATTTGCCCGCTGCTCTTCAGTCGCATTTTCATTGACTACCAATTTGCTCGCCTCTGCGGAGGCTGTCTGCGAATTGGATAGATCTTGCCGAGCCTTATCCAGCGATTGCTGCGCGGCGTCTAGCAGTTGTTGCCGCACGTGGGGCTGCATGCCGGGATAGTAGGCATTCACCGGGAGATTAACCGTAGCCACCAAAAGTTTCTGCCCGAGGATCGACGGCACACCAGCCATAATCGAGCGATCTTTGTCAGGATTGCGATCGTCGCCTTTGATAAAGAAGTAAGTGGGAACTTCCGGTTCTGCATCATAGGCTCGGGTCAGCCCATCAGCAGGCGGTGTGTTAGCAGGCTGTGCGTTAGCAGGGGTATTGGCCGCCTGGGCAACTCGATCGGCTCGCACGTTGTGAGGTTCAAAGATGGCGCGAAACTGGTAGTACTCAGCTTGCGAAATCGGATCATACATATGGTCATGGCAGCGAGCGCAATTCATGGTGATCGCCAGAAAGGCTTTGCAAGTATGTTCAACGGTGTCTTGCATCCAAGTTTCGCGGCTGAGCATCTTGTAGTTGCGGACCAAGTAACCGGTAGCTCGCAGGTCGTGAGCGTCCTCGGGGGTAACTTCATCGGCCGCTAACATCGCGCGAACCATCGAATCGTAGGGACGATCGGCATTGAGCGAATCGATGATCCAGTCGCGCCATCGCCAGATATGTGGTTGGCTATCGCGAATCTGCCCACCTCCTGTCCAGCCCGCCCAATCGCTGTAACGCCAGATATCCATCCAGTGACGTCCCCATCGCTGGCCATACTCAGGACTAGCCAACAGTCGCTCCACAACCTGTTCGTAAGCAGTGGGAGAATCATCGGCCAAGAACTGCAGGAGTTGCTCGCGCGTCGGCGGTATCCCAACTAGATCCAGATACACTCTGCGTAACAAGTTGTGTTTGGCGGCTTCGCCGGTTGGAAAAAATCCCAGTCGGTCGTATTCGGCCGCGATAAAGGCATCGATGGGAGTTCTTCCCCAGCCCGCGAGCTTCGATTCGGGAACCTCTGGCCGCGCGACTCGTTGAAAGGGTTCCCAGGCGTAACCTGTCGCTTCCCGTTCTCGAGCGGCC
>JANRMD010000405.1:0-14125 GCA_033761895.1 Pirellulaceae bacterium
TTCGAGAGTACTGTCGCGTCGCCCGAAAGCCTTGACGAGCTAGTGAGCCGTCGGCGCTAGCCGCGGTTCTCGAAGTTTGGAGCGTGCATGGATTTGGCTCGTTCCAATGCAAGTTGAACTGGCAGTTATGCTGCATTGGCAGGGTTTATTGGTGATGAACGATTGCTCCTTCGGTCACCCGCGGCTAGCGCCGTCGGCTCACTAGCCGTGCCGCACTGGGCTCAACAGGCTCAACAACGACCATGCTCAACATAAAGTCTACCATTGGTGCGTCAAGCATTTCGAGAGTACTGTCGTGTCGCCCGAAAGCCTTTACGAGCTAGTGAGCCGTAGGCGCTTTTGTAGAGATGTCAAGAACGTTGACATGTAAAGTTATTGGCCGAAGCGACGGTGTTTCGGATGCCAGACTGGACGACTTACCCATCGATTGTCATTTTTGTCGCCGGTTCGCATGACTTATCCACGGGATTCGTCGGGGAACAGTTGACTTTTCAAAAACTTGATTTTGAAGCACCCAAAAAGGTGGATAAGGTTTGAGTTGAGAAGTTTGAAAGCTGAGTGTTCGCAGTGAGTGTACCGAGCCATAGTCATTGCACTGGTTCAATTCTGCATCAGATCAACCGTGGCAGAAACCATGGTCTTGATGCCTGTTTCCAGCGACTCTTTGGGGTCGGGGTAAAAGAATGGGGAATGCAGCGAAGGAGGGTTCTGGCCCAGGTGCTTGAAACGCTCCAAGCGCTCGGGCGAAACAACTCCGAGTCGATACATGACGATCGGCACACCCGCCAATCCAAACTGACTAAAGTCCTCACCACCCATGACTGGCTCCATGGGCAATACATTTTCAGTTCCGATGGCCGACAAGAAACTCTGCCGCACGCGTTCGGTCAGCTTGGCATCATTCTCCAGAGCTGGGACGCTTTCGGAAACGGTAATGATTGGCTCCGGTGCATCGTAGGCTTTGGCAATTGCTAAAGCTTTGCGTTTGATCGATCCAAGAACTTTCTCACGAACGTCAGGTTTGTAACTGCGGACGGTAAGCTGCAACTTGCAGCTGTCGCCGATGATGTTGTGCTTCGATCCACCATGAATCGATCCGACAGTCACAACGGCTGGTTCGATGGGTTTCATCTCGCGCGACACAATCGTCTGCAACGACAAGACCAACTCGGCGGCTTGAACAATAGGATCGATGGTCGTGTCCGGCGCGGCACCGTGTCCCCCTCGACCTTTGACTTCGATGTCTACGGTGTCGACGTTGGCCAGCGAGTAACCTGGGCTCAAGGCGACTTTGCCCGTTGGAGTGGAACTTTCGCAATGCAGCGCGAGTGCAAAGTCAGGTCGTGGGAATTTCGTAAACAGCCCAGCGGCCAGCATGGCTTCGGCTCCTGAGCCGCGTTCCTCAGCGGGCTGGCCGATGATCACCAGCGTACCATGCCACAGATCTTTGTGCTCCGCCAAGAACTTGGCCGTGCCCAGCAGACTTGTCATGTGAATGTCGTGCCCGCAAGCGTGCATGACGCCCGACGTGGATCCACCAGCCGCGACGACGGTTTGCTTGGATGCGTAGGGCAAGCCAGTCTGTTCACTGACTGGCAACGCATCCAAATCGGTACGTAACATCAACGTCGGCCCCTTACCGTTGCGAAGTAGGCCCACGATGCCGTGCCCACCGAATTTCTCCGTGACTTCGAATCCAGCCGCCCTCCAGGCTTTCGCCAAGTAGGCCGCCGTCTTGGCCTCTTCGAAGGAGACTTCAGGGTTCAAGTGCAAGTAGGTGTAGACCTCCAGGAATTCCGGCAATTTGGCTTCGATCCACTCATCAAGCCCCTTAGGGCCAGCGGCGGAGCATGTGTTTTCTAGTCCCTTCTGCCCAAGCAACATCAGCACCAAAACAGACACAGCGAAAAGCGTTTGCAGCAACCCGGTGGGGCGAGGTAAGTGGCGACGGCGTGAAGATTGTGAAAACATATCGATCCTATTCAACGGAGTGAACAACGCTGGCTTGGCAAAGTTCTTTGATGGGGAACCACCCCGACGGTAACTGGATACAACACTATAAACCATCTTCTCATTTCGTGGTGGCCGTGTAATACTCTGTGGGAATTCAATTTTTACTGCGTGCTTTCGATTCTCTACTTGGGTGTGGTAACTTCAGTGCCGCATGTGTTTCAGTCTAAGGACATTACTGGCCAGTTCATTCTGTTGGGCACAGGTACCTCCGTGGGCGTGCCAGCGATCGGGTGCGGGTGCGATGTCTGCAGCAGCAAGAATCCCAAAAACAATCGCACCCGTTGTTCAGCGATGCTAGGATTGCCCGGCGGAAACCTGCTGATCGATACGGCACCCGATCTGCGCACCCAGTTGCTGCGCGAAGGCATCGGGATCGCGCACGCGGTTTTGTACACGCATGAACATGCGGACCATATCTTTGGTTTAGACGACCTGCGCCTGTTTCCCTTTCGACTCAACGGTCCAGTGCCGCTGTTCTGCGAAGAGATGGTCGAAGATCGTATCCGTCGCAGTTTTGATTACGCATTTAAAACAGGTCCGTTGACTCATCCGGGCGCGATCCCCAAGTTGGAATTTCGCAGAATCGGCTTGGAGCCGTTCGAAATTCTCGGCGTTGAGATTCGTCCACTGCGATTGCAACACGGCCCAAACTATCAAGTGCTCGGATTCCGCATCGGCAATATCGCGTATTGCACCGATACCAGCTCAGTACCCGAAGAGAGCTACGCAACGTTAGCTGGCTGTGAAATCTTGATCTTGGATACGTTGCGAGTCGAACCGCATCCCACGCATTTGCACATTGATGCTGCTCTAAAGATCATTGAACGCGTCCAACCTAAGCGAGCCTATCTGACGCACATCTCGCATGAACTGGATCACGATCGCTGCAACGCTAGTTTGCCGAGTGGCGTCGAGTTAGCCTACGATGGGCTAAGCTTGCCACTTGAGTTGCTTGCGTGATTGAGGTTGCATTGATGCCCGAACCTCGCGCAAGTGATTAGTCAAACCGCAGCATGCAATCCGCAGCAATGCAAGGCAATAGCCGGTGGTGAGCGAAGCGTCACGTGAACAACGCAATCGACAAGTGAAAACGCTGTGGCTCCCCTCGCCCCGGGACTCCGGGGAGAGGGGTTGGGGGGGTGGGGCCAGGCCCAAGTTAAGCCCATTTAAGTGAGCGGGAGTGCTACCGGCTCGAGTAACCATAGAGAAAGTCGCTTGCGCCAAACCGTGCGCCCTCACCCCCCGTCCCCCTCTCCCCGGAGTACCGGGGCGATGGGGAGTACCTTCGTTCGTGACTTTGTTACCACAAGAGGAACAAGAGTTACATAAACGGCTTCTGCCTTATTGCGACTTGTCGCAGAGTTTCAGAGTGCTACCAAAAATCTATTATGGACAGAGCACTAGCAGGCTGTTAGCTTGGTGACTACCGGTTGTAGGCTGGCAAGGTTTGACTGCTAGGAACAAATGGTCCCAAGCTACGGGGTCTCCAAGCTACGGAGTCCCAAAGCGACAGACACGCAAAACTATGCTGCGTGGCGTCGTGGGAATTTGCCTTCTTCTTCATCTTCGATGATCTCGCCGTTGTCACGGACGTTCTCAAAGCGGACGGCGACCTGTTTACTGATCCCGGACTCCTGCATGGTCACGCCATACAACGTGTTGGCGGCGGTCATGGTCTTCTTCGAGTGTGTGACGACGATAAACTTCGTCCAGTCAAGAAACTCGGTCAAGACGTTTACGAAGCGTCCAATGTTGGCTTCGTCAAACGGCGCGTCCACTTCATCGAGTACACAGAAGGGGCTCGGGCGGTATTGGAAAATCGCCAGCAGCAAGGCGACCGCCGTAAGTGCTTTTTCGCCACCGCTGAGCAGCGAGTTCGAGAGGGCTGTCTTGCCCGGTGGAGTGGCGATGATGTCGATGCCGCATTCAAGCACATCGTCAACATCTTCCAAAACAATGTCGGCGTTACCACCACCAAAGGACTTGCGATACAGTTTTTGAAAGTTCTGCCGAATGATCTCGAGCGTTTCCAGGAACAACTTGCGGCTGTCTGCGTTGATCTTGTGAATGATGCGGTTCAATGACTCTTTGGCGGCCTGCACGTCTTCGTATTGATTGTTCAGATAGTCGTAACGACTCTGAAGCTCATCGAGTTCATTTAAGGCGGTGAGGTTCACTTCGCCAACTGAGGCAATGTCTTGGCGCAATTTTGCAGACTCGGCTTGCAACGCGGCTCGCTCTTCATTGCTGGAAATACGATTGGCTTGGCTGAGTTGCTCGAGCCCGATTTGGTAGTCTTCGAGCATTCGGGTGACCAGCGTTGCAATGTCCTCTCGAGCTCGCAGTAGTTCACTGTCGGTGGTTTGGACGCGTTGAGTCAATTTGTCGATCGCGCGATTGACTTGATCCAGCCGCTTGTGAGCCGCCGTGCGCTCTGCTCGCAGCACTGCAGCTCGGGCCGCCAGTTCATCCAGGGCAGCTTCTTTAGCCTCGCTATCGTGAAAGTCATCCGCCAATTGGCTGGTAAGTTCCAGGATCTGCAACTCAGTGTTCTGAATACGCACCGACAGTCGCTCGACTTCTTCGCAGGCTTCGGCAACAGCCGCAATCCGCTCCGATTGATTGCGCGTGCACTGTTCAAAAACCGCTTGCAGGGCTTCCAATCGTTGTTCGGTGCGCGCGAACGCAATCCGACTTGTGGTCAACTCTTCGGTGGCCAGCGCAAGTCTTGAATCGAAGTCGCGGCGGATGGCTTCATGCTCACTGAGCTCGACTTCAGCGGCATTGATCTGCTGCTGGATCTCTTCGACAGACTGTTTCAGCAGCGAAATGGAAGGTTCCACCGCCACGCGTCTGGCCAACAACCCAGTCAACAGTTGATTCAGGCGGAACGCATCGGCTTCGATCGCATCCAGTTTTCCAACCGCAGTTTGAGCGGATGCTTGCTGATGCGCTAACTCTTCGGCAAGCGATTTAGATTTTGATTCGAGTTCATCGAGTGTGGGGATCAACTTACTGATCCGGCCTTGCAGGCGCTCAATTTCACCCTGCGATTGCTGATACTGCAACTTGAGTTGCTCGATCTCTTGCTTGGCCGTTTGAATTTCACTTCGTCGCGATACCAAACCAACGCTCGCCTGCATCGAGCCTAGAGTTAACGTACCGTCAGCATCGATCAACTGGCAATCCGAAGTCACAAATCTTAAGCCCGCGCCGCGAAAGTGCCCAAGATCGAGCGCCGTATCAAGCGTGTCCACTAACCAAGTTGTACCCAGCAAATGGCGAAACAGCGGAGTTGTGGTTTCATCGCAGCGCACCAAGCGATCCGCGCGACCAATTACACCACGCACGCCGTCCAACTGGATCTTTTCGCCGAAGCGTCGCGCGGCCAGTCGATCCAACCGAATCAAACTCAAGCGACCTTTGACGTCGATGTCGCCACTGCGGATCAAATTAACCAACTGCCCATCGGTTAACACCAGAGCATGTGAGGATTGCCCGAGTGCTGTATCAATCATGGGTGCCAGCGCTGCATCGACTTCCAGCAACTCTGCAACCAGCCCCAGTACGGTTTTGAAGGCTGGATCGGTACGTTCGCGGACAATCTCGACCAACTGGCGAGCACCGGCATCGACGCCATCGAGATGCTGTTGCAACTGATCGAGGATTTGTAAACGTTCCGCTGCACCTTCAAGGCGTCCCAGTAGGCCCGCTGCCTCTTCCTGCTTGGCCGATAATTGTGTCCGGTAGTCATCGAGCTGCGTGCGGGCCGCAGTACGATTGTCGCTGGCCGTTTTGGCTTCTTCGTGAATCTGCTTCAACCGCGCGGCGGCCATCTCAGCGGTTCTGCGCGCGGCTTGCTCGGAGTTTTGATTGGCCAGCAGGGAGGCCTCTGCAACAGCAATCTGCTGTGCCAGTTCGGCGAGGATGTTTTCCTGCTGTGCAGCCTCGGCGGCTTTCGATGACGCTTGATGGAGCAGCGCCACGTGGCTCTTTCTTAGCGTATCGTGACGCCGCGCCCGCGACTCAAGTTCGGCGCGAAGCTGATTGCTTTCTTGGGTGGCATTTTCGACGCGGAGTTGTGCTTCATCCGCCGCTTGCTGAGCTTCGGCGACTTGCAAGGAAACCGAATCGACTTCCGACTGCAGCGTTTCCGCGCGAATGCGAAGCGATACCAGGCGAGTCTGTTGCCGTGTACGCTCGGCGGTGGTTTCGTCGGTGCGTTGATGCAGAGATGCTTGTTGGTTCTTGCCGACCGCGATGCGCTGCAGAGCTTCCTGCAAGTCCGTCTCGACCCGCTGACAATCTTCAGCCACGCGATGCAACGAGAATTCGGCCTTTTGAGCATTCTCCTGCGCAGTTGCGAGTTCTGATTGCCTTGCCTCGAGCTCCGTCTGTAGTTCGGTTAGCTGCGTTTCGGTAGCTTTGGATTTTTCTTCGAGCTCGACGTATTCGGTCCAACCCAATTGTAGTCGAAGTTCGTGCAAGCGCTGCGTCATCTCGCGATAACGTTGAGCCTTGTTGGCTTGATTCTTCAGCGCGTTCAAGCGGCCGCGCACTTCGTCGACGATATCTTTGAGTCGGACAAGGTTCTGGTCGACACGTTGCAATCTGCGCAGCGCTTCGGTTTTCTTCGACTTGAAGCGACTGATGCCGGCGGCTTCTTCAAAAATCACGCGTCGATCTTTGGGAGACGCTTGCAGCATTCGATCGACCTTGCCTTGTTCGATCAAACTGTACGCATCGACCCCAACGCCCGTTCCACGAAACAGGTCCTTGATGTCCTTCAGTCGACAGGCTTGGCCGTTGATCAGGTACTCACCCTCGCCGCTACGGAAGACGCGACGTGTCACATGGACTTCGTTCGCGTCGATCGGCAGATGTTTACCAGAGTTGTCGAAGACGAGCGTTGCTTCAGCGCTATTGCCTGGTTTGCGACCGCTGGACGACGAACCTTTGAAGATCACATCGATCATGTCCGCGCCGCGAAGACTCTTGGCACTCTGAGCACCGAGGACCCACTTGATCGCGTCCACGACGTTGGACTTACCCGACCCGTTGGGACCAACGATAACTGTAATGCCGTCCGGAAAGTCGAACCGCGTCTTATCCGCGAAGCTTTTGAATCCAGCTAGTTCAAGAGCTGTGAGCATTACAGGAAACTTTTGAAACGTTTGGGTTTGCTGGATTTACCGTGCAGAAGCGTTAGGGCATGGAGGCTGTTAAACAGACTGTTTAACAAGCCTGGTGTTTATTTCCTTCCCCAGGAGAACGGGTTGTACCAAGTAGCAACTTTCTTTTCATCATCAGATTTTTTCTCTGCGTGGTAGGTTGTTTCAGGCAGATCTTCCCCTGGTTCCGCACGTGCTACAACCGATTGCTTGGTGGTTCGATCGAACACTCGGCCTGCTGAGGGGGCTGGATTTAAAGCAAACGGTTCGGTCATGTAACCGTTTTGGCTGCATTCGCGAATGAAGCTGATCCAATCGCCGTATCCACCACCGACACTCGAAATGCCAGCCAACAAACTTGGTAGGTCGGTTTTGCACTGTGTCACGCGATCTTCTTCGTCGGGTGCAAAACGACTGATCGTCACCAGATTTGTACTCTCATTCTTCAGCACAATACGCGGGCTGATTTGCATAAACGGCGGCAAGGTAAGTACTGGTGCTTCGCCAAAGATCACGATTTCAGGGCGTTGCTCTAGGCTGATCGCGACCAACGGAGGTGCGTTGCTAGGAATTTGCAAAATCGAGGCCGTCTTACCGACTGGAATACCCTTCACCAGCGGATTGTCTGCATCGCGACTACGGATAGCCAACATGGCTCCGTAGCGAGTTTCCGGATCAGCGGCATGCAGCAAGTCGAGCAGCGCACTTTCGGCTTCGTGATGATCAACCGTTGCCAAGGCCGTAATACACATCGCTCGAAACGCCGCTTGCTGCGGTGCAAGACTCTTCAACACAGGTACACAGCGATAGTCGTTGAGATACGCGAGCGCGTGGGCGGTATAGAAACGCACTTCTGGATCGGGATGCGTAAGGGCTTCGGTCAAAATTGGAATCGCATCTTTACCGATCGCTTCCAGTTGCCAAGCCGCGTTACGAACGGTGGTCGGTTCGGACAGTTGACGTTTGCACAACTCCATGCGTTCAGCACGACGCGTGGCTGATTCTGCAAACCCAAGGCTGAGCACTACATTGATAAAATGATAAGGATCTTTTTCGTAGCGTTGCGGTATCTCAAGTTCAACGTAGTTTTCCTTCATGGGGGTCGCGATACCACCCTTCTTCTGTCCGTCGAAGACTGTGAACCGATCGTTGATCGCTGGCAGAACAGCAGCTTGCGTGACTGCGTCGGCGAATTCCTCGGTGAAGGCAATTCCCAGCGGACGTTGCTTGTTCAGCTTGGCTCCGCCGATAATGATTCCATTGATGTGAGCCTCCAAGTCTGTTTTGCCAGTCAATTGCGACAGGGTAACGATGGGGCCTTCACCAGCGGCATAGTCAAAGCCTTCTTTACGTTTGCCGCCCAAAATGCTTGTCTCGCTCAGTTCGGCGCGCATCAACCAACCGCCGCGAAGACTAGTCGCTTCGGCATGATCCGATTTCTTGACACCCACGTTGTGGATTGAGAACTTCCGAGCCGCTGGAGGCAGGTCCACGAACACGACCACCATCGCAGTGTTGGGATCGTCGAGCAAGTTGTTGGGCTGCGGCACTTCATGTCGACGCATTATGTTCAGCATCTTTTCGCGCTGGTCGCTCGCATTGACGACTCCACCCGTTCCCGCCAACTGAGTCACCAACCCCAGACTCTCAATGCGACTCATGGTCAGTAGTCGCGGTGTGGCTATCTCGGAAATCAAGCGTGGACGTTCTTCGGATTCCAGTATTCGTTTGACGTGCTCGCGTCGTTCTTGTTTCGCTTCCGGCGAGTGCGGGTCAGGCTTTTGGAACCAAGGAGCCACGCAGCCAACGCTGGAAACCAGCAGCATAGAACAAGGCAGTTTAATGAGCCGCCGGCGCGTTTCGAACTTAGAATGGCTTTGCATCCTAGCTTCCCTGCTAAGTGACCTGTCCAAAAATAGATAAGTCGAACAGTACTGGATTACCGCCGAACCGGTCAAGCCAAGAACGCTCGAGTTAAAGTAGCAAAAGGATCACTCGACAAGTGCTAGCCCGACGAATTGCTAGCAACGCATGACTGGCGGTAGTCGTCGAGCGACATCCCTCCAGCGACGCCCGAATCCGCTGGTCCGGCTTTCGGAGCGCGGACGTCCTCGTCCGCCGAACCCGCCGCTTATGCAAACCCAACCCCTGCGGGCGTTTGAGTGTCGCACAATTGTCTGAATTGTTGCAGCTTCGATTGGGACAATCGTGCGACAATGAACTTTTCATCCGCCCCGTTAGGGCTTTTCGTCGATAGGGCAAGTGCAAACCAATCGTCGGCAGCCTGGGCAGCCGGTGCCGTACTTGTCCTGGATCGCTTTGCCGAGATCGACGCCAGCGACATTGGCAATGGTGGCTAACCAAGCAATCACGTCCGCGAACTCTTCGCACTTTTCTTGGTGCGTTCCTTGCCGTAAGGCAGTCGCCAATTCACCCACTTCTTCGATCAGCCACATGAACGTGCCATCAATGCCGCGCTGCAAGTCCTTTTCATAGTACATGTCGCGAATTTTGGCTTGGAAATCTGTCAACGAGACGTCGGGTGTATCTGATTGCATCGAAAATGTCTCAATGAGTCTGCTTGGCCACTCAATTACTTTTTGCGTTTCTTGTCCTTGCGACTATCTCGTTGAGTTGCCGAACGAACGGCTGGTTTATCGAGCATGGAGCGCAACTCTTCTAAACGTGTCTTCATGGCGGATTTTTCAGGCGCGGGTTCAGGCGCTTGTCGATTCTTTTTTCTGTTGTTCTTATCGGCTTCCCCGTTACTCGTCGGTTTAGTATCGGCCACTGAAACATCGATCGGCTTTGGGGGTGGAGTGAAGCGTTTGACCAGTTTGCGTTCGACCAACGACCATATACTGGACGTAATGAAGTAAATGCAGAGTCCGCTGGGAACCTTGAAGAACAGAACACCCATGAAAACAGTCATGATTTGCATCATGTTCTGCGTCATTTGAGTCTGTTCGTCGGTCGCTTTGGGCATCAGGATCTTCTGTTGCAGCAAGAACAGCGCCACCGTGATCAGCGGCAGGATGTTGAAGTAAGGCCCAAACCAACCGGTACCGCGCCCTGCGATGAAGTCCGGCATCCAGCTACCCCAGTGCATCAACATGTCGGGACTGGCGAGATTCGAGCACCAATCGAGTCCTGGAAGAAGTGGCTCTTGTCGCAGCGAGATATCGACGCTCAGGCAGCGATACAATCCGAGGAAGATCGGTAACTGAATGAACATTGGCAAGCAACCGGCCAGTGGTTGGAAGTTGTGTTTCTTGTACAACTCCTGCATTGCCTTGCCGCGTTTCTCCATGTTGTCTTTGTAGAGTTCATTGATTTTCTTCAGTTCGGGCTGCATCTCTTGCATGCGTTGTGCGCTCATGGCCGCTTTGCGACCGAGCGGGAACATGGCACCGCGCACCATCACGGTCAGCAAGATGATCGCAATGCCATAGTTGCGAACGATTGCATAAAAGAAGTGCAGAATCCAAGACAACGGCTTTGCAACCCAGGGAAACCATCCATACTCAATCGCTCGATCCAAGCCATGCAGCTCAAGCAACGCTGGATCCTTGGGGCCAATGAAGACATCGTAACGTTGCGAAATCTCTCCACCTGCCGGGACGCTTTGAGCGGTTGTGTCAAACCAAAAAGAAGTATTCGCGCCTTGCACTTGCGACTTATTAAGCGCATTAACATCCGCAACCACCGACGACGCCGCTTGGCGTAGGTTTGATAAGGCCTGCGGATTGGATGTGTGAGGTAGGATCGAGGCGCAGAAATACTGGGCGTCAAGACCGATGTACTTCAAGGTCCGCATCTCGAGAGGTTCGCCTTCCGAAACCAACAGCTTGTCGGGCATTTTCGGATTCTTTTTGGCATTGTCCACCAACTCACGAGTCGAATGGATATCGTGTCCAGCTTGCACGGTGCTGAAAATCACATCGCGTTGACCTGCACTCGCAAACATATCGGGACTGATCTTGACTGAGTACCACCAACCTTCAAGGGTCAAGCCATTGAGGCCCTGTTGGCGGAAAGAGACTTCGATCGGTTGGTCGTTGCGATTAACGATCAGTGTTTCCAAGTCGAGAGTGTATCCATCGGTTCCAGCAGCAATCGGCAACAGGCGGTAGCGCTTCACCAAGTCGATCTTGTTGGGGCGACCGGTGTTGGCGAGGTAGCTATCAAGCGGCATGCGGAATTCGAATCCTTGACCATTCTCAACTTCCAACGGCGCGACGGCCCAATCGGCATACATCGTCTGGCGAATCGCTGGCAGAACATCAGCTCCAGGTGGAACGTTGGTTTGATTCAGTGAACCCAGCGTGGTGATGAGGCTTGGGCGCTCTTTGTTGCCAACGATAAAATCGGTCGCAAACTCCTCGGTACGCAATACATCCAACGGCGCTTCAATTGTTTTGGCCGTAAACTTTAGCGTCTGTGGAGCTCCGTTGACCTGCCGTTGAACAGTTAACTGCACCGAAGTTCCAGGCTTAATTTTCTGCAAGATCTCCTGCGCAATTGTGAGCGAGTCCACTGCTTGGTCGCCAATTTCCACTAGCACGTCATCTGGCAGAATGGCTCCCGGGACGTCCGTGGAGGTGGCCAGCGCTGCAGGACTGCCATCTGGAACGGACATGATGCGCATGCCGCCCGACACTGGCGTTAAGGCTAGGTACCCGAGGTAACTGCCGTCGTGTTCGAGAGCTCGGTAGCGGAGTTTTCCGTTGCTTTTGTGTTCGACCATTTCAGCGCGAATCAAACCCGCCCCACGCGTGCTCAACGTGACCAGCATGTTGAACTTCTTGGTCGGGTCCATCGATCCGAGGGTAACTACCTTGCTCGGATTCAGCGGGACGGCTGGTGGTGCTTCGGCAATTTCTGCTGCAGGCGCGGCCGGGTCTGGCTTGGGACGAGGGTCGTCCTGCAACAGGGGGTCTGAGTTTTGCACAACCGGCACATCATCGGCCGCTTTCTTTGGCGGGACCGGGCGCTGCATGCTCATATATAGAAAGAACAATGCCGAGGTCAGCATCAGCCAAGTTAGGAATCTACGTTGATCCACGCCATCTCTCTTTTCTTCGGAAATTCAGCTTTCCAGCAGTTGCCACAAATTGGGCGAAGGAAGCCCCGCGCGAAACATGTCTTCCCTCACCCAAGGCAACTATTCTCAGCCTAAGCGTCATTCTTGGCTAGTCCAACCTCGCAGCCCGCTTAAAACACTTAAATCGTTCTGAAATACCCACCAAAATCGGGCCGCACCCGCCTTTTAGCTCGAAAAACCGCTTGCCTGGGCCATTTTGGCAAATTTCCAAAGTTGACCTGAATCGCCGAAAAATGTAGTTAAGTGCGGTCGAGCGTCGGTTACTTCGTCATCATCACCAGCCTAAACCAAGCATCGCCAAGTAACTCAAGTGTCTCCAAAGCAAGCCAGAAAGCCCAAACAACACGTTTTCACGCTACCCAGCGAGGTTCCGGCGCGTTCGCTGCGGACCTGCTTTGTGGCGGCGCTGACACTCGGAGTTGGCAGCTTTCAGGTCGCAATTGGACAAGAACCTAATCAACTTGCACTTGATCCTCCCCCTGCCACGAGCTCTATTGCGGCACCGTTTTCGACCAATGCTGACAATAACACGATTGAAACTGCTGCCCCCTTAACTCAAGAAGCTTTGGTTCCTCAATCGCTTCAGGCGGCACCTTCATCTGATTTTGGTTTAATTGAATCCCCTTCTGATTACTACAGCCCCCAAGTTCTGCCAGGTTCCGAATACCCCTTCCCGTCCACCCCGCCGGTGGTGGTCGTGCCGCATCCACTAGAGCGCTCGGGTTTGATTTCGGGTGACGACCAAAACATCAAGTTGCTCGAACCCGAGGAAGCACTGCCAACCAGGCTGGACCTCTACGATCTTTCGCTTGAACGTTACACAGCATATCGAAGCAAAGAGAGCTTCATCGGTTATATGCCAGGTGATGGCAATCAGTTTGGCTGGTTGAGTTTTGATTCACCAAACTATCTTGCTCGGGATGCTCATCGTGGAGTCAACACGAACTTCAACATTCACTTGCTTTCTGGCCCGCTGGCAGTTCCTTTGCCACCTAGGCTGTACGATTTTGAGCTCGGTTACCAAGCCCGCAATTCGCTGTCTGATCTGTTCAGTTACGAATGGTCAGCGATGGTGGGTGTCTACAGCGATTTTGAAGATAGTGCTCGAGACGGAGTTCGTTTTCCTTCGCATGCAGTTGGCATGTTCCATCCCGGTCCGAGGATCGACTGGGTGTTCGGTGTTGACTACTTGGCGCGTGATGATATTCAGGTGTTGCCCGTCGCGGGATTCGTGTGGCACGATCCACTGCGACCACAAGTCCGTTATGAAATGGTTTTTCCGCGGCCAAGGATCGACTTGACGCTGTCTAACCATTCGCGAATCTACTGCCGCGGACTGTTGGGTGGCGGGACATGGGATATTGAGCTTCCGGACGATAGCAACGATGTTGTGACCTACCGCGACTACAAATTGCTGTTTGGCATCGAGCAATCAGATTCCGATGGCGATCTGAGCGGCTGGGAACTGGGCTGGGTGTTTGGTCGGAATGTTGAGTTTCGCGATCGACCTGATGAATACGGTTTCAATGACGCGTTTGTGATACGTTACATCACCTTCAAGTAATGCCGCGACCTTGCATTTCCATTGATTTTTAGGCGAGACGACCTCGGTAGCGTCTGGTTTCTGTGCACCATCCGAGTTCTGCTCGACCTCCCACCTCGACTTTCCTTAGTGTTGCTTACCAACTAAACTACTCAGTTGTCCAGATTAGATTTTTGGGTTGATCGCACTCGACTGCTATTAACCGCACGGCGTTAGCCGCGGTTTTCACATTGCGGAAACCGGTGCTAACGCACATCGGTTAATGTGCCTAACCCCAAAATCTAATCTGGACAG
>JANRMD010000406.1:0-60752 GCA_033761895.1 Pirellulaceae bacterium
AGGGCGCTAGCACCGGTTCCCGCGGCGAAAACCGGACGCTAGCGCGTTCCGGCTGATATTACAAACCCTAAAATTAAGCTGTGACAATCCACTAGGGGCCTGTTTAGTTAGTGAGCCGTAGGCGCTAGCCGCGGGTCTCGAAGTTTGGAGCGTGCATGGATTGGGCTCGTCCCAATGCAAGTTGAACCGGAAGTTATTGTGCATTGAAGGTTTATTAACGATGAACGATTGCTCCGTCGGTCACCCGCCGCTAGACTAGCGCCGTCGGCTCACTTCCCCGCGTCACTAACCGCGACGGCTCACTACACCTCGTTCGCTTTCCTGCGACTGCCGAAATGCAGCACCAACATCAAAAGACTAATCTCAGCTGCTGCTAGGGTTGCTGGCCAGCAGCGTTGTATCAACGTACTGGACGATAATGGCCGCAGCTTTCCCACCGGCGCGGTAACGAGGTAATCCCACGATTCGACGCGTTCCCAACCATGGGCAGTCCGCCGCCAAGAGTCAGGTTGGGCTGCCGCGCTCAGCGTTGGAACCAACAGGAGTGCGGCCAGTGACAAAAGCAACTTTGGAAGTAGCCTTTTTAATTTACTAGCTGTCTTTACGATGTGGCATTCAAAGCGGCTCATGCTATCCCTGAAACTCGGCAAAAAGTCGATGGCAGGCAGAAACTTGGAACTCAGGGGTTGGACGTATGCACACCAGACGCCAGGGGTTTCGCGAGAGCTCTCGCGACAGCACGTAACCTCCACGGCGACCGCCACTTACACTATCTTCTGACTAACTCTTTCCCGATCTCGACGTGGTGGAAAAACAACAAGGCTTCGATCTCGATGTTTCCCAAAGACAACGTTGATTTTCTTGCGGTCGAGTTTTTTGCGGGTCTTGGTGGTTTCGCGACCGCCTGGCCGGAAGTCTGTGTCGAGGCGGCGATCGACATCCATCAGGAGGCTGCGAACATCTATGTAGCGAATCACCCGCACCCATTTTGGATTCGGGAAATTGAATCGATCGACGCCGCAGAGTTCACGGCACTTAATGCCAACTTGTGGTGGATGTCACCACCTTGCCAACCCTACACCTTGCGAGGAAACAGGCGCGATGTCGCTGATCCTCGGGCGCAATCCCTGTTGCGATTAATTGAATTGATCGCTGATTGCGGTCCCGCCTTCTTGGTACTCGAGAACGTCTGTGGCTTTACAAAGTCGATTGCCTTGCAGCGACTGTCTCAGCAGTTGGAGCGATGCGGATACCGTTGGCAGATGACCGAACTGTGCCCGACGTCGATGGGTTGGCCCAACAAAAGGCCCCGTTTTTACTTGATGGCCAGCCGCTCTTTAGAACTTGCTCCCTGGCGTGAACTACCCAGATACAACTGCAGAACAGCTGACTTCATCGATTGGCAACTCAACGCACAAGACCTTACGCCGGATCTGTTGATCGATGAAGCAACGCTGGCACCGATCCAACAGAGTATCGATCGCTGCGATCCGCAGGGCGAGCGCGTGACCGCTTGCTTTGGTAGCAGTTATGGTCGCTCGCTGTTGAATTCTGGTTCGTATCTGCAGTTACCCACTGGCCACTACCGTAGATTCTCGCCACGCGAAGTCGCGAACTTGTTGGGGTTTCCATTCAGTTTCAAGTTACCGCTCACACTCCGCACACGAACCCTATGGAAACTGCTCGGTAACAGTCTCTCACTGCCTGCAGTCCGCTATGTGCTCAGTCATTTGCCCGATGGACCATCACCAGTCTTGCCATGGCGACAATAGACTACTCAAGATTCTCGCATCGAACGCAGTCGTGTACGAGCCTTAAAGAGCAGCGGGCCAACGCTATTCTCGGGAATCCCCATCTGCATACTGATATCGCGATAACTTCGGTCTTCCAGATGATACATGCGAATTGCAGTCGCTTCTTCTGCGGGCATTTGTGACAGCAGTGTCTGAACTTCTTCGTTATTCTCCACCGTCATTTCGCCGTTGCCTTCAGCATCCGTAGGCTCGGTGGTGAGTGATGATGCGGCATTGCGACTAAGTTTTGCTAAGCGTCGGACTGCAATTCGACGAACCACGACAACCAGATAGGTACCCAGCGAACTTTGGCCGCGAAAGCGTCTCAGCACTGCAAAGTCTTTGTCGACCAGCTTGAGAAATACTTCGGCAACAATATCGTCACGCGTTTGTTCAGAGAAACTGCCCAGCCGCAGTTCCGCGGTTGAAGTCACGACATGGGTAATCAAAGCGATGAAGCGATCAACAAAGTCTTCCCACGCACCAGGCGCACCTTCAATACACCTGGTGAGTAGCCTTCGATCGATGTCAGACAAAACCACGGTGGTACTCAGTTCTCGACGAGGAGGATGTGCTGTCAGGCTAGTCGACCGCCAAGCTTTAACTTTAGGTTGGCTCGCTCCGAGGCTCTGCGAAGGGCGCGTCAAATTACGCTGGAACCACGCCCATCGCAGAGCCTCAGAACGTGCCACCCAAACCCGACTACCCTAAGATTAGATCTTGACGTTCCACTAGCCGACCGCTGAGGCGAAACGGTCATCCCCCATACTAAGTGGAACTAAGGCGCCGAGCAAGTTGAAAGCCATCCGCGGGGCTTGATCCGACCGCAAAATTTCATTAGCAGCCTGCTAAGGCAATCACTCTTGGGCGGTCTGCAGGCCGTTGAGAGTCTTGACGATTTGGTGGTCATCTCGCGGCAAAACGAACCGCAGGTCGACGAGTACTTTGTCGCCATTTGCCGCAGCCAAGATTGAAGGCCCCAGTTCGCCGTTGGCCAAGATTGAGATCAAGCTAGCCGTATCTTTGCGGGGTGACAGGGCGACCGCCACGCTCGGTCCACTGTAACGATTCCAGGGAGACGGCCCCAGCGGCACGACTCGCTCCGCAACTTCAGCCGCAACGACATGCTCGGAATTGGCAATTTGCACAGCCAAGCGTTTAGCACGATCTCGCAAGTTTGCCACGTTCGAATTCAACAAGTCGAGCACTCCTGTGTCGAGCGATGCGCCACCAGCCACGGCCCGCTCCATGGCTGCGGTTGCTCCTGCCAACGCCGCACCACGCAACAACCAGCCCTGCGCCGCAACATTATGGCGCAACGTTTTGATCAACTTGCCGTTGCCTGCGATAAACGCCCCAGCCGGACCACCTAAAAAACCGTCCAGGGGCAACACCACGAGACTTGCTCCGGCGTGCAAGCGTTCTTGAGCGACCGGGAATTGAAACGCCGCCGAGGGTTGATTGGGTGCGCTGATACCATCAACGAGCAGTTCGATGACAGCCGCACCAGTCGCCTTAGCAACTTTCAGCGCCGCAGAACGTTGTTGCTCGGCGTCACTCGGCGAGAGACTATTGGGGCTGATCAACAAAATGGCTTGATCTGCGTTGGTGATTGACCGAGACCAATCTTCTTCTGTGGCACCGTTGGTCGCCCCCACTTCATGAACAGGCTGACTATCCGCCGAAAGACTAGGCTTGAGCATTGCACCGATATCACCGAAGCCGGGGATACGAACGGTGTCGGCCCGCGATACTGCGCAGCCTTTAAACGCGTTCAGGATCAACTGCAAAGCTGTAGCGAGACTGTTTGTGAACAATGCATCATCGACCTGCATTAGTTTTGTGGTCGCATGCAGAGCGGCTTCCTCAAGCCGTGTGGCAGAATGGAAATTCACCGCTTGAATGCCATAAGCCTCCGCGACTGAAGGCGCCATAGGAAAGCCCTGCCACTCGGCTCGTGCCAATTCACCCGTTGCATTGATCAACTGCGGATTGCCTTGCACTGGACTGACCATGCGGTTGGCTAACTGCCCAACCCAATCGCGTGCTTGTTGCCAAGCCTCTTGGACTTGCTCAACCGGGCTAGCGTCTTTGATGCCAACGCGATGAAGTGCGTCGCGAACCGCACCGGAAAGAGCGGGCTGATTGAGCACTTCGATGATTTTCCCCAGCGCTGCTGGTGGTAGCAAGTCTTCGAACTTTGTGGGGATCTTTACCATCTTGAACTCAATTCCAGGTACATGCTTATTCTGATTCGAATGGATGACATCCAGCACTTGAGCTGGGCAAGGTTAACTGGCATAGCGATTTTGCCGATTATAGCGGCCAATCGCAGATAACTACACGCCAAGGCCACATTTGTTGGGGTTAACGGTGCCAAATCGAGACCTAAGCTTGCGCAATCTCGTCGCCCCATTTTGCAATGGCAGCGCCTACTCAGCTGGTGAAAAAGCTAACATGAACAGTACATCGATACGACAGCATCACTCTTCCTTTGGGATCGTGCAACGCATCAGCGACATCGCGCTCATCGGTTGCTCGTTGTATCTCAGCCAATGGATAGTGCAACAGCCATTCAACAGCCGCAATCCTAGCGCCCTTTTGGCGACTTGTCTGATTTTTGTACTCTGCGGTGAAGTGCTCGGTATTTATCGCAAAGACCGTTGCAATACGCCGAACCGCGAACTGGCCAGTGTGCTCACCAATTGGTGCGTCAGTCTGTGTCTTTTGGCTGGCTTGGCCTTCTTCGCTCGCGAGGGATACGACTTCGCTCGCGGAGGTATGCTGGCGTGGATCATTCTGGGTGGGTCGAGTATCGCCCTGGCTCGTATGATCCTGCGAGTAGTCCTTGAGAGTTTGTACAACAGCGGTTGGGCGGTCACCAAATGCGCCATTGTTGGGGTGAATCCCCTTGGATTGCAGTTACTCGATAACATTAAAGAAAACCCAGGTTTGGGTTTACAACTAGTTGGGTTCTTTGACGATCGAGCTCAACAACGCAACAGCGAACTGGTCTTGGAACAGAACTACAGTATCGGCCGCTTGGATGATCTGATCACTAAGGCTCAAGTGGGCGAAGTTAGCACCATCTTTTTGACGTTGCCAATGCGTGCCGAGAGTCGCATACGCTGGTTGCTTGAGCGTTTGGCGGATACCACAGCCAGCGTTTATATAGTGCCGGATTTCTTTGTCTTTGAATTGCTGCACTCGCGTTGGAGTTCGGTAGGTGGTCTGCCTGCAGTGAGTGTTTTTGAGACACCCTTGTATGGTGTTGATGGTTGGACAAAACGAGTCTTTGATTTTGTGGCGGCTTTCCTGGGACTCATCATGATCTCGCCGATCATGATTTTAGTTGCCCTTTTGGTAAAACTGACTTCGCCTGGGCCAGTATTCTTCCGGCAAAGGCGTTATGGCCTGGATGGCAAAGAGATCTGGGTTTGGAAATTCCGTTCCATGCGAACTTGTGATAATGGCCCAGTAGTTCAACAAGCGACCAAGCAAGACCCTCGTCTTACGCCGATTGGAGGCTTCTTGCGACGTTCGTCGCTGGATGAGTTACCACAGCTATTTAATGTGATCGAAGGCTCCATGTCATTGGTCGGTCCTCGCCCTCATGCGTCGGCGCATAATGAACACTATCGCAAACTAATCAAAGGCTACATGTTGCGACATAAGGTCAAACCAGGCATTACAGGCCTGGCTCAGGTCGAAGGCTTCCGCGGCGAAACCGATACGCTCGACAAAATGCAAAAGCGAGTTGACTTTGACCACCGCTACATCCGCGAATGGTCTCTGTGGCTGGACGTCAAGATTCTCTTGAAGACACTAGGCGTAGTCGCACAGCAAAAAAACGCGTACTAGCAAACGAAAGCGGCTCAGTGAATCACTGAGCCGCTTAGAGTTTCTTTAGGTGCTAAACAAGCAGGCGTTACCTGCCACCTCGACCTCCACCGCGGCCACCTGGTGCGGCACCGCCTTCACCCATGCCGCCCATGCCGCCTCCTCTTCCGCCCATGCCCATGCCACCCATGCCTTCACCGCCCATGCCTTCGCCGCCCATGCCACCCATACCGCCCATGCCACCATTGGCACCCATCTTCTTGGCGTTTTCATGTTCGTCGGCAAAGGTGTACATCCGGTACTCAAAGGTATCATCGATGTCGTTACTGATTTGCACTGAGCCATCTCCCAGCATCAACATCACTTCTCCACTGGCGGCAAGCGGATCACCATCGCGTTTGCTACTAGCGGCCAGTTCTTCGCCACCCCGCATGTCAACCACGACGCTGTTCGACATGAACTGCAATTCACGCCGCTTTACGATTCGGTTGGCTGGCACGACGAACTCAACCACTTCCTTCTTGGATGCCAAGTTGGAATTCAAGACGCTACCGCGACGAGCGTCACCGAAGGCTTTGGAGTACGTTACCCCAGTCGCAGTATCCATAGAGGTTGCGACTAGGTTGGCTTCCGCGTCACCGCTGACGGCTGATGGACGAGGATTCGATGCAGGATCGAAGCCGAGCCCTGCGAAGGCATCCACGCGAGCCGCAATGCGAACCGGAGGACTCGCTTCGCTCCAAGCAGTTTCCAACATCTTGCGACGAGCCTTTGAATCCGCTTTGTAGGCGGCATCATCGATTTTGCGTTGCTCAGCAACTCGATCAAAGACTTCTTTTTGCAGAGTGCTTGGTTGAGGTGCTGGAATCTCGTAATCAACATATTCACCCGGCTTGATCTGACGCTTGATGCGTTCTGGATAGTTAGGATCGCGCATGATGAGACGGACGCGATAACGGAAAGTCTTGCCGACTTCTTGCGGAGTTAACATGTCGTAGAAGCGGAGCATCTTGTATTCAGGTTGTGGCCCGGCGCTCATAGCCATGCCGCCACCCATCATGCCGCCCATACCTCCCATGCCACCCATACCACCTTCCATGCCACCATAGCCGCCTTCCATCCCGCCATAGCCACCTTCCATTCCACCCATGCCGCCTTCCATGCCGCCGTAACCGCCCCCATCCATGCCTTCCATACCCATGCCATCCATGCCGTAACCACCGCCATCCATACCACCTTCACCACCCATGCCTCCCATGCCCATACCGCGTCCACCCATACCACCCATCATGCCGCCCATACCACCCATGCCTCCGGTGGCTCCACCTCCGGCGGTTTGACCGGGTAGAATATCCTCATCGCCTTCATCTTTGTTCTTGTCGTCAGAAC
Source organism: Pirellulaceae bacterium (assembly GCA_033761895.1). Classification (GTDB taxonomy): domain Bacteria; phylum Planctomycetota; class Planctomycetia; order Pirellulales; family Pirellulaceae; genus Aureliella. The sequence continues at coordinate 7,023 of JANRMD010000406.1, forward strand.
GTTTGATTGGCGCGACTAAGCGCTTGGTATCCCACACCCAATCGATCGCAGGGTGCTTGCAGAACTCTCGATAGTCCTTGATAAGCACAGGTGGGATTGGCATTGTCAGACCAGGATGTCTAGCGTTGAGATCGATGATCTCTGGAACTGGACGGCCCAAAGGTGGCTTGATGGCCCAGTTCTTGCGCATCGCATATTGCTTGGTACCGTCCGAAACGGTTTTCCACTCTTTCTCTTGGACTTCACGATTTGGGTTTTGAGAAACATCAACGCGTTGAACCTCGAATGACAAATAGACTGGCACATCGCGACTTAGGTTATAGTCACCCGAGTTTTTGAGATTGCGCTCGAACTCTTCAAACATTTCTTTATGTCGGACGAGTGCAGTTGCGGCCACAAAGATCGCTCCTTGGGATGCGATTTTGGTCTTGGGGCCGAGATTCTTGTTGTTGCCAAGGCCTCCACCTGCAGGACCGCCAGGGCCACCCGCCATACCGCCGCCCATACCACCTGCCATGCCGCCCATACCGCCTCGACCGCCAGCCATACCTCCCATGCCACCCATGGCACCTTCCATTCCGCCTCCCATTCCACCTTCCATGCCACCCATACCGCCCATACCGCCCATCGCCCCCATGCCGCCCATGCCACTAGCGATAGCTCCAATCTGAGCTCCGAGGTCGTATTTGGCCATCAACCGGCGGGCTGGTGGCTTGATCTTATCCTCATCCTCTTCTTCCTCTTCCTTCTTGTTGGGCGGCTTAGGCTGCTTTCTAGTCGTGATTATCGGAGCGTCTTCGAAGGCCTCGAATGGATCCGGCGTTTCCTTGGGGACTTCAATTGCAATGGCAGCACTGACGCACTTAGCGACCAGTTGCTCTGGCGGCAAAATCTTTGGATCGCCGCGCAGTTCGCGAGGTCCGCTGGAAGGCTCTTGCAAAGGCCCCAATGGATAGCGACTGGAATCAATAGGTTGTCGTGACTTTTCTACTTCGGAAACGAACGCATGTTTAATGTCTCGCTCCGCGAAAATAGTCTCGTTGTGATCGATCGAGATTTGAGTCAGAGTTTCGTTCGCGCTTTGGCTCAGGCCAGGCGGTTGGCGGTCTGATGGGTAGCCTTTGCGACTAACCCCGTCGTAAACCACATAGCCAGCCGCGGCGACCACCAAGCCCAAGACCAATTTCTCGACATGAGCTGCAAAGAAGTTTGGACCACTTTTGCCCGATGAGGCTTGAGTCTTCTTGGCCTTCACTTTGGGAGCTTTTTCCTTCACTGCTTTGGCTGGTTTCTCGGCCTTCTCAGCTTTTTCAGCTTTGTCTTTCTTGCCAAACATTGGTTTACTCCTTGAAATTCCAAACAAAGGTTTATCGAAACGCTTAACAAGAAATCAACTATTGAGGATTCGCAGCAGGTTGAGCTGGATTAACGGGGGCCGCTGGACCGCCCGCAGCAGGTGCAGCTGCTCCAGCGTTAGGTGCAGGTGTTGCCCCAGCATTGGGCACCGTTGCATTAGGTGCAGTTGCATTAGGTGCAGTTGCGTTGGGCACAGCAGCATTAGGTGCAGCAGCATTAGGATTCGCAGCGCCGTTCTCTGCGCTCACAGCTGGCACTTGTGTCGACTCTGGTGTAGCCGCTGGGGTTTCAACTTTGTCAGAGATTTCGGTATCTTCGGTGACCTTATCCAGCCCAAGTCGCTTGATCGAAACAGGGTTGTATAGATAGATCACACCGTAAACTTCGACCGGCATTTCCCAAGATGGTTTCGCGGAAATCGCTCCGGCTCCACCCATGCCGCCCATCATACCGCCCATGCCTCCCATCATGCCGCCCATGCCACCTTCCATGCCTTCACTGCCGTAACCACCCTCGCCACCGCCGCCCGCATCCATACCACCCATCATGCCGCCGCGACCACCGCTACCGCTATCCATTCCACCACCCATCATGCCGCCCATACCACCCATCATGCCCGACGCACCAGACGGAGCAGGAGTCGTTTTGCCCAGCCGGACTTGGCGAATCTCGAGCATTAAGTCAGCGTTTGCGCAGTCCGACAAGAACTGTGGAACTTTGCGTTGATCCATGATAAATCGAAGCCGCACTGGCACTCGTTTTGCCACAGCAAAATAAGCGTCTTCAGGGGTTTCGCTCTGCATCTTGGTCCTGAGGTCGTCACCCGTAATCGCTGCGTAGGTTGAATCCACATAGCGTCCCGAGGCTGGGTCGGAAGTTGCCACTGCTGCAGCGCCCTCGCCTCCTTCGGTTGAAGCTTCACCTCCTTCACCACCCATGCCACCCATGCCGCTCATGCCCATGCCCATCATGCTTTCGGCGCTATTTCCTTCGCCCCCTTCGCCTCCCATGCCCATATCCATTCCACCCATGCCGCCATAACCACCTCCACCACCAGAAGATTGAGCCATAGGAGTATCTATGGTGCCAGCGCGACCGACGGCAGGTTTGCCGATGCGAATAAACTCAATCTCCTTGATTGAGGCTTGGAAGTTAGCTTTAGCACCTTCGTTGGTTTTCGCAATGATTCGCATGATCCCTTCGAGGATCCACATGTTCTCTTGCGTGTAAAGGATTTCGTAAATGGTTGGAGACGCACCACGCCAAAGTCGGATCGAGTTAATGAGTTCGTCTTGACTGGACTTACGCCAAATCACCAAGTCATTGGATGGCTTCATACCGGGACTCATTCCCATTTCGCCAATACCACCCATGCCCATGCCGCCCATTGCACCACCCATACCAGGATAGCCTCCACCTTCGGAGCCTCCTTCGCCGCCTTCGGTGCCCATGCCGCCCATACCCATGCCCATGCCACCCATGCCTCCCATGCCACCCATACCCATGCCGCCCATACCGCCTACCGCAGCATTTTCATTGACTTTGCCGACCCATTCGCAGCCGATGATCTTCACAATCTCCGGCAACTGGTCGTCGAAGTATCGGGCATACGCGGCTTTCTCACCGGCGTTTAGACCAGTCGGCGGCGCGGGTTCCTCTGGATAGGTTAACGTCGTTTCGATCGGGCTGTACTTCTTCAGCTTTTCGACCAACTTCTTGTTACCCAAAGCGGCTTCTGGCCAAACAAGCAGTTTGGTTTGGCGATCGTATTGCAAACGCCAAGCGGCTTCGACATCATTGCGAACTTCGGTAATGATGCCATCCATCCGCTCTTTCGATTTTTCGTTCGGATGTTTAGGAATCTCCGCCTTGACGGTGTTCAGGTCGCCATACAGCTTGTCCAGCGCTGCAGCTTGGTCGCTGTAGAGCTTGCCAAGCGTAGAGCTGGTCATATAGAAACCAACAATCCCAAGGATGACTGACAGTCCGGTGATGATCCAGAACTGGTGTTTGGCAATTTGAGCCATGACTTTTTTAAGCTGATCCATAGTTTCTTCCTCAGCGACCTTTGGTTTGCAGATTCCGATTTGTTTGCAATTTGTGCTTCGTCGCGAGCGAACTCGCAACATCGCAGTCTAACTTGGCTCTAGATCTATCTCAGGGTTACATCTCTCAAGGATTGGGTTCAGTACCAGCAGCTGGGGCCGTATTTTCGGCTGGGGGTTCCGTTGCTGGAGCCGTCGGGGCCACAGGGTCCGCTGCCGGGTCGGCCGCTGGATCTACAGGCGCATTAGCCGCGGGGTCAGTAGCCGCGGGGTCAGTAGCTGCGGGGTCAGTAGCGGGGTCTTGAGCAGGCGTTTCGGTTGTCGGCTGTGCGGGTTGCTCACCAGCGGGTTGCTCCGCTGCGCCTTCGGTTGCTTGACCTTCCGCCGCTGCCGCTGCCGCCGCTTTGGCTTCCTCAGCCGCCTTTTGCTGAGCCGCGATGCGAGCGCTCAGCGGCTTTTCCTGCCAGCAGATGTGAACGACAAAGTTGAACTTAGGTGCCGGAAAGAACCGAGGGCACTCAGGGTCTTCTTTGGGTACTACCGCACCGCCAGCTCCGCCCATGGCGCCGCCCATGGCTCCACCCATGCCACCAGCCATACCGCCGGGGGCGCCCATACCGCGACCGCCCATACCACCGCCACCCATGGCACCTTCACCGCCCATGCCAGAGGCTCCACCATATTTTTTGATCCACTCTGGGTTGGGGATCGTCGCCTTTTCTTCGTAGGCATTTGGCCCCGAAGGAAGAATGTAGGGATTGCTGAACCCTAACTCTTTAAAGGTGAACTCGTGTTCTTTGCCATCCGGTCCAGGCAGTTTCACACTGCCCGTTTCCAAGCGGTGGATCAAGCGTTTGAGCACAAAGTCGCGAAGTTCATCGCTGTCCTGCGCATACTCTTTGCCATTGTGATAATGGTAACCGTTTAACTGAATAACCCAGCCCGGTTGGGACAGCGCATCTTCACTGTCACCACTGGTAGCTGAACTCGAATCGGTGCTAGTCGCAGTGCTGGTCGCAGCCGACGCATCGGTACTCGCTGCACTGGCTGCGTCTTCACCACCTTCGGTCGACGCATCGGGGTCAGCTTTGGCGATGCCAAGTCGATCCTCGCGTGTCTTCTTGTCCTCTTCGTAAAAGCCTTTGACCTTTTCGGTAAAGTACGTTGACATCGTTTCGAAATACTTCGATTCGATCTTGGTTATATGAATGTCGGTCCGCTTGTTGTATGGCAGTACCAGGGGCGAAGGATCCGGTGGTGCATTGGGATCACGATCAAGCGCGTCGTAGAGTGCCTTGATCATTTCCAGTACCAACAACTTACGGTCCGCGTTCCCACTGACCTCTTGACCAATCTTCGTCAGCAACTCGACCTGGGTCATTTGCCCTTTGTCTTCGCTGATTTTGTCATCGCTAGTCTTTTTGGTGGTCTCGGCTGCCGACATCGCCGACTTCCACTTGTCAGGATGCACGTTCTTCCAACGGTTGCTGGCAGGCAGCAAATTGGCTGCAAAACCAAGTAGCAACAAAGAAGCCGCCACGACAGCCCAAGGTTTCTTCGAGCGAATCAAACGCTCTTTCAAAATCTCTGTTGGGACCAAGTTGGTTTGGGTCGGCCCCTTGCCAAGCATCTGCAAACACAAACCGTAGACTGGACCAAACGCGGGCAAGTGCTCCTTGAACGCAGGAGCGGCGATGACTTCGTCGCCGGTCAGCTGTTCGAAACTGTCGAGGACTTGAACATCCATCGCCAAGTTCTTACTGAGGTATTGCGACAACCCCGGCAACTTGACCGAATTACCCAGCATCAAGATTGAACCAATCTCAGCCTTCTTATTCAAGCTTCGGAAGAAGCCCATCGAACGCTGAACTTCGGTCACCAAGTCGTTGAAAACCGGCCGCATCGCTTGGAAAACCAACTTCGGATCGTCAGCTTCCATTGCGTTGCGTTTGAGATGCTCCGCCTTGGCGAAGGTCAGCTTGAGGTCTTTGGTCAACTGCCTTGTAAAGTGATTACCACCCAACGGCATACTACGTTGCCAAACGCGATACCCATTGGTCACGATCAAGTCGGTTGCGTCGGTGCCCATCGCCAGCACCACCGTCGACTTCGGCGGGTTCTCGGGATCATAGGGAACACCGTCACTGGTCAGCCCCTTGTCGTGAGTGACCATGTTGTAAATGCTCAGCGGAGCCAGCTGCAGCAAGTCAATTTCAATGTTGGCAGCTTGCAGCGGCTTGAGCGCGCGGAACACGGCATCCCGTTTCATCGCGAACAAACCCACTTCGCTCTCAAGCGCAAATCCGTCGGAGATATCCCCTCCAGACATCAATTGGTAATCCCAAATAACGTCCTTAAGATCGAACGGGATCTGCTGCTTGGCTTCATACTTAACAATGTCCGGAATCTTCTTCAGTTCCACAGGCGGTGGCTTGAAGAACTTCGCTAAACCGCTCTGGCCCGGCACGCTCAACGCCACACGGCACTTCTTCAGATCGTTTCGGCTAACGAATGTCTCCAGTGCTTCTCGTACAAGCACTTCTGGCTCGGCCTCAGGTTGACTGAGGATCTTGGGGTATTCGATGTAGTCGAAAGCCTCAGCAACGACTGTGTCACCATCGATTCGGCAACGTAGCGCTTTAATAGCGCTCTGTCCGATTTCGATTCCCCACACCGACGACTTTTTCGCCATTTGAACAACCACCTAAGCTAATGGAAACTAACCGATCCCATCACGGAAACTGCTGTCCTAATCGTCCAGTTGGCAAACAACCGAGCGCGGCGAGCGAACTCAAGTGTGCGACTTCAGAGTAGAATAACGAGCCTGAAAGCTGACAAGAGTTTGGGTGATGAGACTTCTACTCCTTTAACTGTATCGAGTTCGGACCCCACCTGTCAAATTTCCCAGCCAATTCAGCCGCACTTTTACCGATTTTTCCATCTTCGACGTCGCGCCAAGCACCCTTTCAACCTGCCAATCATTCCCAACTTCTTCCTAAAAAACTGTTTACAAACCGCCTTCCATTAATTAAGCAAAGCCTCGGGAAGCGTGCGCGAGGGAAGGTTCAAAGTCCCTCGCTGACGCTTCGTTTAATCCACTTCCACGCATCGTTGCCAATCGACTTTTTCAGCAGCCTGCTAATCTAAACGTAAAATCAACCAGCCCCTTGCCCGAATATCGCCCAAAAACTGTTGCCCAGAAACGACTATTGAGGACCTAGATGAACCTTCGTGAGTGCCTATTTCTATTGCCTGGCTACGGTCTGGATGACTTCCCACGTTCGCTCGGTTCCGATCAAGCCAACGAATTGCTGGCCGGTTGGGTTGCGCTCTGGCATCCGCAACTGATCGCCGCCATTCGCACCGCACCCCGCTGGCAACAGGCAACCTACCCTCCCGCCGACCTAAACGACCTGCTGCTCGTTTTGCCCAGTATCAGCGAATCGGTTCTGAAAAGTGGTTTTCATGACGAAGTCACCGCAGCGGGCAGTATCATGCTGCGAGCCCGCGCTCCGTGGACAGAGTTTCAATCGGAGCTGCTCAGCTCAACTGGCCTAACCGCTAGCAACGCGACCATCGATTCGTTGCGACAGGACTTCGCGGCCCTAGGCTACGCCTTCCTACAAGTCCAACTGATGACCCGTCAGTTGCGTTACACCAGCAACCTCGACGAGTTGTTGTTCAGTGACCAGGCGCTCCAAGCCGCACAAGCTGCCGTGGCGGACGATCGTGAAACCGCCGAACGGATGTTGCAATCTTGCTTTGATCAACTGGGGCAAGAGCGCGACCACTACTATTCGCTCGATGTAAATTTGATCGATGTGACGCTGCTCGCACCAACAACGCTCGGCAATTCATTGAAGAAGCAACTAAGCACTACGCATCCCCCCACGTCTGTTCTCGCCAACGCATCGCTGGTTGGCAAACTGAGCACAGCACAACCAGATTCCATGCAACTACTCAATGCGGCTTTTGAGCAACGTTCCGCAACCCTCGTAGGCGGACTCGATCAAGAACGACCACATCCGTTGATGTCCTTTGATGCAGTGAGGCGAGATTTAATGCGGGCTCGCCAAGCCTACGCGGCTTGGGGCATTCCGCAACCCAAGGTCTTTTCTCGTTATACATTCGGTGTTGTCCCTGACATGCCGTTGCACCTGAGACGCAGTGGCTTCGTGGGCTGCATGTTGATTGCTTGGGATAACGGCATCTACCCTCAAGGTTCACAAGCCAAGATTTCCTGGGAAGCCACTGATGGAACATTCCTCCCAGCACTGGCACCCAAAGTTATTGATGCGGCGGATCCGTCAAGTTACCTGGTACTGGGCCTGAGAACCGGCGAATTGTTGGATCGCGAACAAGTCCCCGCGATGGTGCTCGCCCATTGGCCCAACCGCTACTGCGACTATTTTCACTTGCTGGTCGCCATTACGAAACGCACGCCAGCCCTGGGCAAATGGATGCTAGCCGACGACTTTTTTGAAAACACCGATCCCTCGTATCATCAAGAACGTTTTACGCCTGGCCAGTTTCGCCACGATTGGCTGCAGGCAACTTCGCCGCTTTCGATCGCTCAATTTTTTCAACGCACACAAGCTTATCAGCGGCTACATAGCCTCGCGAATACCCTTCAGAACCTCGCCAATTTGGGCTATCAACTCGAACACTATCACAAAGTGCCTGCGACACAACCAAACACCGCATCCGACACTGAAACACAAACGGCAACTTACATCGGTGCTCCGCTATCCGATTGGGCAGGTCAGCTGGCTGTGCTGTGGGATCGCATCGATGCCCTGTTAGAACCCACCACCGCCGATAGCGAAGTTATGGCCATCGAAGAGCAACTTGTCGCGGTTCGGTCAGATTTGGTGCAACGCCTTGTAAGGCACTTAGCGCCCAGTACCAAGCCAATCTCGGCAGATCAAGTTGGCCAAGCGCCAGAAGTGGCTAGGCTAGCACTGAACCCTTACAACTGTGCAACTCGTTTAACGCTCCGTTCAAACACAAAACAAACGCTTGCACCCGAGTCGAGTTGCTTGCATGCCAGCGGCACCGTGGGTGGTGAAAATATAGCTTTGGTCGACGTGCCCCAATTCGGCTTTGTGCTATCCGCCGTGACCGCAGCAGCTGGCGTGAAATCGAAGCAGCGTTCCTTGGCCGAAACCGGAGGGCTGCTGCAAAACGAGTTTCTCGAAGCGCAGATCGATTCGCAGCGAGGGCACTTGCGAAGCTTACACATCCCCGGCCGACGAGGTAATCGCTTTAGTTTTTCGGTGGCTCGCCGACAAGTGAACGGCAAAGAATTTCAACATTCAGAAATGAAAGCCGATTCCGTCGAAACTATCGTCAACTCGAATGTGTTCAGTTCCATCCGCTCTCGAGGGCAATTGCTGGAACAGGGCCAATCCGTTGGCAAGTTTCAACTCGACTTTTCAACCACCCGTGGCAGTCGTGTGCTCGAAGTCGCCATTCGGTTGCACGACTTGCGACCACTGGCTGACGATCCCTGGAAATCAGCTTACGTGCTGCGTTTTGCCTGGCCGACCGAGTCAGCCATTCTACGGTCGTTTGCCAGCGGAGCCCGCGAAGCCTGGGCTGGTGGCGTGACGATTGCGCCGCAGTTGATTGAGATCGACGAAACCGACTATCGTACGCATTTACTGACCGCCGGTCTCGCATTTCACCGCCGCGTCGAAGGCCGGTTTCTCGAGACTTTGCTTGCCGTTCAAGGCCAATCCGAAGTAACACATCGCTTTGGAATCGCCGTCGATCTACCCTATCCACAACAATCGGCGGCGCAGTTCATGGATCGCGAGTTCGATTTGGCCTTAACAGCAACTTCACCCATCACCGCGCGCAGTAGTTGGTTGTACAGTGTAGATGCGAAAAACACGAAGTTGGATCTTGAGTGCCCGTTAGTGAATAGTGAAGGCCAACTGGTTGGTCAGCGTTTTCGTTTGGCAGAGACCGAAAGCAAAACGGTCAATGCAGTGCTCCGTAGCTCGCGCGATGTTTCCGAAGCATATCGAGTCGATAATCTTGGCGGGCGAATCGGAAAACTGACCGCAACAGGTGACAGTTGCACCATCGGGCTGCGAGCCAACGAACGCGTGCTGGTCGACGTGCTCTGGAAAGCGTAAGCATCTCCGTTTGCCGGTCCCTCACCAAGGCGCAAGGCACGGAGAGAGGTTGTTTAGAGTGTCCCGTTAATGATCCGTGTGATCCCAATCGGGAGCAACTCAGGCGAATGCTATTCATCCAATCGATACCTGAGATTATCTTGTTACACTTTTAGGAAAACGAGAACTTCTCTGGGGAACGTATGTCATTTGGTTTCAGCGAAGTCGCGGAGTACGTTGCTCTCGGAGTCATCCTCTCGCTGATCTTCTATCTGCTTCGAGGTTCGATCGATCGCCGCAAAGGTGTTTTGGTCGAAGCGGCTGCAGTTACGCTTCCGATCGCTATCGCAGCTCTCCTTTTGAAAATGCTGCTGCCTGACCAATCGTGGCTTGTTTTCGGTAGTTTGTTGTCATTGGTGGTCCAAGCCGTATTTGTTGCTCTGCCAGTTTTCGTTGCGGCGCGTTTGATCGAGCGTCGTCGCCTGGGAGAGAAGCTGCAACTGGCTGACCTGTTTCGGATCACAACCGTCACTTCGCTGGTGGCCTTCGTGTTCTCTTCGTTGGCAGTATCCAATAGCGGCTTTCTGCTTGTGATTTGCCTGTGCACTTTTATAGCCGGCGAATGGGCTGCGGACTCTCGAGCGCGGGGCTCGAATTTGGCCGTCATCTTCGTCTTTGGCTTTATCGCCATGGCCGTCCTGTGCATCGTCTTCGAAGTTCGCTTGACCTTGCTTCAGCGGCCAAGCACCTGGACGCTACTCGACCGTGCCGCCATTAGCGAAGGCACCGCCATGATCGCATTGGTCCTGCCACAGGCGTTAGTCTCGATCTTCATGGAGTCGATTTTTCAGAACTCAACTTGGTTTCCACAAATCGCACTTCGCGTGGCTCGATGGCGTCAATCGATTGGACGCGCCGAAGACTTGATTTATGTTCGCACCGTATTTGACTTGTGGCGATTCAGGCGGAACGTGGTTTATCTGAATCATGGCTCGTTCGGTGCGGTGCCGATCATCTTGCAACATCAACAGAGGCAGGTGCGTCAAAGTTGCGAAAGCGAGCCGATGGATTTTCTTGCGAGAAAACTTGAACCGCTCTGGTTTGACGCTCGCTTTAAGTTAGCCGTGTGGCTTGGAACTCAACCCGAAAACATCGCCTTCTGTGAAAACGCGACGGCTGGGATGAATGAAATCGCCAGCTGGTTCCCTCTGGCGGCCGGCGATGAGGTCCTGATGAACGACCATGAGTATGGCGCCGTTCGCAGGATCTGGAAGCGGCGCTGCGAGGCCAGCGGTGCCAAACTGGTCGAAGTCACGTTGCCTCTTCCCCTCACCGATCCACAGCAAATCACCGATGCCATCCTTGCGGGCTGCAGCGAACGGACTCGCCTAGTGATCCTCAGCCATATTACTTCGCCGACTGCAATTGTATTGCCCGTCGAAAAGATCTGCCCCCAACTTCGCTCAAGAGGTATTGCCAGTTGTATTGACGGACCGCATGCATTGCTGCAAGAGACCTTCAAGCTTTACAGTTTGCAATGCGATTTCTATACAGCCAGCTGTCACAAGTGGTTGTGTGCACCGATTGGCAGTGGATTCGTGTACATAGATCCTCGCTGGCATAGCCAATTCCAACCAGTGCGGTTGAGTTGGGGGCGACTGAATCCCGCCAAGCCTGAGAAATGGTCCGACGAATTGCTATGGACTGGCACACGCGATTATTCAGCTTACTTAACTGTCCCGCGCGCCATCGAGTTCTTTGCAAAATTTGATCGCGAAAAACTGGACGCGCGAAACTACGCATTGGCTTGTTACGCGCGAAGGCGATTAAGTGAATTGCCCGGCGCCGAACCAGTTACACCCGAGGGGCGTGAATGGTTCGGATGGATGGTGGGTGTATGGTTGCCAAGTAACTATACTCATTACCAATCTCTACAGCAGCGGTTATGGGAACGTTATCGAATCGAAGTGCCAATCGTTCACTTTGCAGGACGCTATCTCGTACGTGTGTCGTGCCATCTATATGTTTCAACGCATGACATCGATACTCTCGTCCGCTGTTTGCAGCAAGAATTGCAAGTGAATTCTTGAACGCAAGTGCACGCGTTAATACAAATATTGACTTCTTGCAACGTCAGTTAGAAGGATTTAACGAGTTTGGATCGGCACGAGTTTTGCATTCAAGGTACACGACTGCGGAATGTAATTGCAGTTACGAATTTTTTGTGAAATTCAGCGATGAAGTGCACGAAGTTGGGCCGATTAACCTTGCTGTAACTTGCTCATCACCTATGATTGAGATGTGGGTTTTGATGAACCCGCAAAAAAGAACTTCCGGCCGTCATTCCGGCAGAGGGACCAATTTTTTGCGTTGGCCTAGGTCATAAGTTGCATGTGCAGTAGCACGCACGATCTACGCCAGTCTCGCAGCGGCTCCGCTTTTTGCCGCCAGCGGTCGGAGGATTCGAATTGGCCGTCAAGGATTCATTTCCTTGCCGGCTTTTTTTGTTTACTTCAGCCTCTCAAGTTTGCCTTTTCGACGAACGATGTTCTTGTAATCCCACTGAATGTCGCGTCCCTGTGCGACCCATCGCTTGAGGTCATCGAGGTCAATTTGTGCTTTGTCTGTGTAGCGCACCTCAGCAGCCTTGAATTTCCCTTCGGCCTTCAATTCAGCCTCGTCAAACGATTGCCCGCTCCAAAATAGAAGTCGAACAGAGGCCTTTAACTTGCTGTAGCCAACGATGGGATTTCCCTCGAGAAACCACACCGGATGCGCGTGCCAAATCTTGTTTTCGGCCTCAGGTAAGCTTTCAGCAATCGTTTTCGCTAGGATGTCGGCAATCTCCCGATCGACCGGATCTAGCGAGTCGTTGTACTTTTGCGTATCAGGGTGCATGATAAATCTTTGTCGCAGTGGGTGCAGCGTAATTGTATTCACAAATCTAGCTTTCGTACGCTCTCGTACTCAGTGATCGCGGTACTCGACAAGATTTGGGCGAGCCTTACTGGAGTACTCGACAGCGGTTTAGGGTATACTGAAAATCCCATCCCCGCCACTGACTGTCCCGCCACTAAGAGAATTTTGCTGATGAATCGTCTATTCCTGCAAAACTGCTTTTTCGTAGCGATCGTTTTCGGACCATGCTTCGCTGGCCTCTGCGATGAACCATCCCAAGCTAACGATTCCGCAAACCCAGAAGGGATCGAGTTTTTTGAATCGAAAATTCGGCCGCTGCTGCACGCACGCTGTGTCGAATGCCACAGCGACGCTGAGCCTGAGAGCGGACTGAGCCTAGAATCAAAGGAAGGCTTGTTGCGCGGTGGGAAACTGGGAGCCGCGGTGACGCCTGGCAAACCCAAAGAGAGTTTGCTGATCAGCGCGGTCAATCATGATGAATTTCTGAAGATGCCGCCCAAGGATAAACTCTCGACCGGCGATCTAGCGCTGCTTACAAAATGGGTTGCCATGGGAGCACCTTGGCCTGCCGCGTCGAGCGATAAGCAACCACCTGGCAAGCAACCTGACAACAACAATGAATCTGCGCCGTTTCAATTCACCCCTGAGCAGAAGAGCTTTTGGGCCTACCAACCGTTGCAGCGCCCCGCCTTGCCGGAAATGGTCGATTCCAGATTCCATTCACCCATCGATCGCTTCATTCACCAGAAACTGCAAGCCAAGGGACTGACGCAGTCGTCACCCGCCTCCAAACGAGATTTGATTCGACGCGCAACCTATGACCTGACAGGTCTACCGCCGAGCGATGAAGAGATCGAGCAGTTTGTTGCCGACTCTTCACCCAACGCCTTTGCCAATTTGATCGATCGCCTGCTCGCCTCACCTCGCTATGGAGAAAAGTGGGGACGACATTGGTTGGATGTTGCTCGCTTCGCGGATTCGAACGGACTCGATGAGAACATCGCTTACGCCAATGCCTATCGCTACCGCGACTACGTTGTCGACAGTCTGAATTGCGACAAGCCCTACGATCGCTTCGTACAAGAGCAGATCGCTGGCGACTTGCTCCCACCGGTGGATGAAAAATTTGCGGCCCGAGCCAATCCCTTGGATCGTTTCATTGCAACAGGTTTTCTGTCCATCGGTGCCAAGATGTTGGCCGAGGATGATCCTACGAAGATGCAGATGGATATCATCGACGAGCAACTCAGCACACTCTGTCAAGCCTTCATGGGAATGACGATTGGTTGTGCACGCTGCCATGATCACAAATTCGATCCCCTGCCGACCGCTGATTACTACTCCTTAGCTGGCATCTTCAAGAGCACTCAGACGATGGAAAATCACAACGTCGTGGCTCGCTGGTTTGAACGGCCGTTAGCGACCGACAGTGAGCTAGAAGTAGTGCGTGCACTTGATAAACAACTGGCTGCTGTCAAGGAAGCATCAAGCAAACTGAATCAGTCCACGCAGCAGCGGGTCGCGGACGAGATTCGCAAGTCGGCCGGCAACGCCTTGCTAGCCACCGCGCAAGCCAATGACTTCTCACGCCGCTCGAGCGATCGACTCCAGCGTGGACTCAATCAAGCCACCGACGCTTACGCAGTGAACGCTGGCTATGCGCTTATAGAAGCGGAGGGTTTTCATCGCGGCGATGTGATCCGCGATATGGACAACTATGGAAAAGACATCGGTGTCATCATCACCAGCGGTGGCGCTCACGCCGAATACGATCTGAATGTCGAACATGCAGGACGGTACGCTATCGAACTGCGATACGCCGCAGCCGACCGACGCCCCATTCGAATTCTTCTCGATGGCAAAGAAATCCAGCGCGCGGCCGCGAGTGAGATTACTGGGTCCTGGCAACCGGATTCACAAGCTTGGTTTGTGAGCGCAACTACCGAATTGAGTGCGGGACGCCATGTTTTGCGATTCGAATCCAAGCGCGTCTTTCCTCATATCGATAAGTTTGCCGTCGTGTATCAAGCGAACGAATCGTGGCCTTTCGGAACCGAACCGCTCGCGCTCTCACGATCGACATCGGATCTGGGTATCAGCTACCCCGTGCTGGCGTTGTGGCAAACCTACTTGCGTCAAAAACCCAAAGAGGATTCAGCAGGTCCAGCTTTCTTCTCGTTGTGGTCCCGCTTCAGTGCGATTGAATCCGACTTTGAAGCGGAGTCCAAGAAGTTGCTTGAGCAGTTGGCAACCGAAACGCCACTGCGCCAGTCCACGCACGCAGTGCTCCGCGACACAATCCTAGCCGCAAATCCAACTTCACTGAAACAAGTGGCCAGTGCTTACCAGCAAGCGATCGACAAGGTGATTGCGACTGACGTGGCTGGCAACGCCGAGCAAAAGAAACTCCGCGAAGAAGTGCTCGGCGATGGTTCACCGTTGGCGGGCCCCAAGAACGACATTGAACGTTTTTACTCAGTTGATGAAAAACTAGCCGCTGACGAACTCATGGCTAAACAAGCCGAGATTGAAAAACAACGACCGAACTTGCCGATGGCTATGGGTGTCACCGAATCAAAACCTGAAGACTTGCGGATTCACATGCGTGGCAGTCATGTTGTGTTGGGCAAATTGGTTAGTCGACGTTTTCCGCAGGTGCTGACGGGCAGTGATCAACCCACCATCGTCCCATCGAGCAGCGGGCGATTGGAGTTCGCCGAATGGATGACTCGCCCCGATCATCCGCTGACCAGTCGAGTAATTGCGAATCGCGTTTGGCATTGGCACTTCGGCCGCGGAATCGTTCCAAGTGTCGATAACTTTGGCATGCTTGGCCAGAAACCCACGCATCCAGAGTTGCTCGATTGGCTAGCTTGTGAGCTTGTCGAAAACGAATGGTCGCTGAAGCATCTCCATCGCACCATCATGTTATCGCAGACTTATCAAACTAGCACGCGATTTCAGGAGGCGGGCTATGCAGCCGACCCTGAGAACGAACTCCTGTGGCGATTTCGACGTCGCCGCTTAACAGGTGAAGAGACTCGCGATTCAATCATTTCCGTTGGGACGGGCGTCGATCAAACGATGTATGGGACATTGATGAATGTCGCGAACCATGCTTACGTCAATTCAACCGGCGGCGCTGGGACATTGAATTACAGTAACGCGCGGCGCAGTGTTTATTTGCCAGTGATTCGCAGTGGAGTCTTTGATGTTTTGCAAACGCTAGACTTTCCCGATCCGTCGATGCTCAGCGGCGAACGGCAGACCTCGACGGTCGCGCCGCAAGCCCTGTTGATGATGAACAGCGATCTGGTGCACGAACAATCCTCGGCCATCGCCGAACAGTTGCTCAAATTGCCCATCGACGAGGCTCAGCGAATCGAGGCTGTGTACCTGCGAATTTTGAAGCGGCAACCGACGACCGACGAGATGACTGCCGCGTCGAACTTCATTCGAACTTCTGGCTTGAGCGCCGAAAGTTCGGCGGCAACCGCTTGGCAAAGTTTGTGTCGTGTCCTGATCTCTTCTAACGAATTCAGCTACATCGAGTAACGAATCATGAACAGATTTCAACAGCATTGGCACTCCGCTCATCAGCGCCCGCTCAGCCGCCGCGATTTGCTGCTGCAAAGCGGTGTGGGCTTTGGTAGTCTCGCGTTGGCGGGCTTGCTCGCTCAACAGGCTGCTGCCAGTGAACCGGTTGATTCACGCTCTAACCCGCTTGCCGTTCGGCCACCACATTATCCAGCCAAAGCCAAGCGGATCATTTTTCTGTTCATGCACGGCGGCCCGTCTCAAGTCGACACATTTGATTACAAGCCTCAGTTGGAAAAGGACGATGGCAAGCCGGTTCCTTTCGACAAGCCGCGAGTTGTATCGGGCGAAACCGGTAACCTGCTTAAATCCCCGTGGAAATTCCGTCCCTATGGCGAAAGCGGTTATTATGTCAGCGACCTGTTTCCAGAGATCGGCAAGCATGTGGACGACATCTGCTTCATCAATTCCGTGCATGGTTCCAACTCGCGTCATGGCGCTGCACTGCTTGAATTGAGCACCGGCAGCGATACGTTCATTCGGCCCAGCATCGGCAGTTGGCTGACGTATGGCCTAGGGACAGAGAATCAAGACTTGCCAGGCTTCATCACCATCTGTCCTTCACTCTCCCACGGCGGGGCAAACAATTGGGGCTCCGCGTTCTTGCCAGCCGCTTATCAGGGAACTCGGATTGGCTATGCGGGACTGGAATCTGAGAAAGCCAAGATCCCGTTCATCAGTCGCAAATCGACTGAAGATGTTCAGCGCCGCGAACTCGATCTGCTCAAGCAATTGAATCAACAACGCTTGGCTGAGACTGGGCCTGATCAAGAAATGGAAAGTCGCATCGAGTCGTTCGAACTGGCGTTTCGGATGCAGAATGAGGCCCCTGAGATTCAAGACATAAGTGACGAATCTGAAGAGACCCTCAACATGTACGGGGTGAACAAACCTGAAACCAAGAACTTTGCGATTCAGTGCCTGATGGCCCGACGGTATGCAGAGAGCGGCGTGCGCTTTGTCCAGATCTCGCACAGTTACAAGTGGGATCAGCATGGCGATTTGCTGAAAGGTCACGCGCAAAACGCTAAAGAAGTGGATCAACCGATCGCAGCCTTGC
Organism: Pirellulaceae bacterium; assembly: GCA_033761895.1. GTDB lineage: Bacteria > Planctomycetota > Planctomycetia > Pirellulales > Pirellulaceae > Aureliella. Next base: position 24,122 of record JANRMD010000406.1, read on the forward strand.
TGACAGACCTTGGACGACGCGGTCTGTTGGAGGACACCATCGTTTGGTGGGGCGGCGAGTTTGGACGGACACCAGTCAGTCAAGGTGGACGCGATGGACGCGACCATAACCCGCACGCGATGACTCAATGGTTCTGCGGCGGCGGCTTCAAGTCAGGCATTAAATACGGCGAGTCGGACGAGTACGGATACTATGCGATTAAAGATAAAGTGCACTTTCATGATCTACACGCAACCATTTTGCACCTCATGGGACTCGATCACACGCGATTAACTTACCGTTACGCGGGTCGCGACTTCCGGCTCACCGATGTCCACGGTGAGATCATCAAGGGAATCTTGGCGTAGCAAGAGTCATTTTGTTCGCTACTAAGCGAGATCCCCCCAACCCGTGCCGCGCAAGGTGCCAGCCACCTTTTGCCCGACTACTCCATCCCGAAGGGATCCAAGCCAATAGCCGGTGGTAAGCGGAGCGCACCACCGGTTGGGATGGTAGCGTGAGTGTCGATCCTGAAGGGATCGCAGAGTTGAAGTGCAAACCACGCCTATCCCCGATTCTCTGAACATTCCGGTAGTGGCGCTCCGCTTACCACCGGCTATTGTCTGAAGACCGCTCCGCGGTGAAACGCCTCCCTCCATCCACAACCCACCCGTGCCGCGCAAGGTGCCAGCCACCTACCGACGAAGGACGGAACACAGTGGCCAGTCTCAGTGATATGGCTTGCGCACAATCGCTCTTGGGTAGCGACGTTGCAGATCATTCAATGTCTTGACATTCAATTCGATATCGCCAATGTTCAAATAGCGAATCGAGTTCAGCGTGGTTGAATGGATCAACGCGTTGATTCCGCCCTGCCCAAAGTTGAGCATTGGAATGTTCAAGTGAGTCAAGTTGCTCAGGTAAGGCGACTGCGCGATGGCTTCGATCCCCGCGTCACCGATAGGGTTATCGCGTAAGTTCAAACGACGCAGTGTATGGAACGAGGGCTCTTCGGCCAAACTTATAACTGCCGGGTCGCTCAGTGAGTTTGTTCCCAAGTGTAGATGACGCAAGGCTGGAAACTTGCCTTTCGCTAACTCCCGAATGGACTCGCCAGAAAGATCGTTCCAGGAAAGATCCAATTCGGTAAGCCGATTTAGGCTCGGCGCGGCAGCGATCTCGGACACGTAAGGTGCGCTGAGTTCACTCGAATGCAATCTTAATGCGAACAAGTTCTGAAATGGAATGCTCAGTAACCTGCGAATCGCCGCTAAACCGATGTCTGCGATACGCTGATCTGATTGCTGGAAGCGTTCGGCAAAGTCATTGCCGCCCAAGCTAAGCCATTGAACTTTGGCGAGTGACTTCCATTGAGTAAGATCAATTTCCGAGAACAGCAACCGATTGTAGGCTAGGTCGAGCACCTGCAGGGCAGGGAACTCAATCTCCATCAACCGCGAGAGACCTGCATTGTGCAGCGAACACTCCTCGAGCGTCAGCGATTGCAGTTTCTCGCGACAAGCGAAGTGCGCAAACGATTCCGTGTTCGCTTCCCATATGCGATGAGACATTCCGCGCATCGCAGGCTCGCGCTTAAGGGCCTCGAATGCTTGGGCATTCATATTGAGAAATTGCGGATGGGTAACCAAACCGTACTCCGCAATCGCCTGCGCATTTTTCCTGTAGGCGGCATAGTCTTGGTAAGTCACCAGTTCGACGAAGCCGCGGCGAAAATAGGTTCTCCCCGCCCACCACAGACTGCGGGAAGCAGCCAAATCATGGGTTCCCCACGCCACTCCGGCCAGTTTAGGAAGAGCCTTCAACCACTTGGCGCGGTGTTTCGCAAGCAGCGTTTCATTGAGGGTTTGCAGCGCTTCATAACCGGGATCATCCCAATCTAGACTCGCCATTTGGCACTGAGTGCGAATAAAATCGCCGCGCGGATCGTTACTCTCCGAATACCAGTCGGCTAGGATCAAGCGTGGAGCATCGTCATCCAGATTGTGCTTGATTTCTGTCAGTATCGACTGTTCATGATCCACGATACAGATTCTTGGAGTGCGATTTTGGCGACAGAGGCTATTGGCAATGGTGACGATTGAGAAACTAAGCGAAAAGCTCAGTAAGGTCGAGAGCGATGACAACTTCGCCGATTTGGATGGCGAGCGACTCGGGAGCGCTCACGATCTGTGGCTCAGTGTTTGGTGAAGTTGAGAAAACGAACCGCTCAACCACTTTTTCGCCTACATTGATGATCCAGTATTCCTGAACGCCAGCTTGGCGATAAATACTTGCTTTGGCGCGATCCCGTTCGAGGGAAGTGTCGGCGACTTCAATCAGCAGGCGACAGTCTCTGCCGGAAGGATGATGGTCACGGAAATCCGACTGCTCACCCTTCAAAATGGCCACGTCAGGCTCAGGCTCGCTGTTCGCTGTGGTAACGGGAAGCTGGCACTGGCAAATCCACCCCTGGGGCAGTTGACGCATAAAGCATTCGTTGAGCGAACGCACGATGAATCCGTGAATTGGTCGTTGGTTCATTTTCCTAACGATCCATCCCTCAAGCAGTTCTACTCGGTCCTCGGGCGTAAGAATCCCGAGTTCACCCAAGCGATGATACTGCTCGACAGTAAATCGATGAAATGGAAGCGGTGGGGCGAGTGGTTCTTCGACGGATAATGCGAAGGTCATGGCTATTCATCCAGGCCAGAGGATCTACTGACTAGTTAACATTGTACCAGCCTTTTCCGATTCTCCGCATGGCGAGGATTGCAATAAGAACTGTTTGCGACCTGGGCTTTTTGCGACCTGGGCCAAGCAGACTAAGCCCGCGAAAGAAAATCGCCGGTGCGGGTATCCACTTTGATCTTTTCACCTTCCTTGATGTACTCAGGTACGTGGACGGTGATGCCGGTTTCCATGATGGCGGGTTTGGTACGAGCGGTGGCCGAGTTGCCGCGATTCGCCGGATCGCACTGAGTGACCGTCAGTTCAACTGAAGTGGGAAGAGTTAGGCCCACGCATTCGTCCTGATAAATCAGCGCGAAGGTCCCTTCTAAAGACTCCGTTAAGTAATTCATCGCGTCGCCCGCATCCGCCAGGCTGAGGGAATACTGGTTGTAATCCTCTTCGTCCATGAGATGCACCGAATCGGCATCCTTATACATCATCTTGACGATTCGTTTGCGGAAATCGGCCTCAGGCATATTGTCGGTGCCTTTGAGGGTGATGTCGATTTTCTGCTTGGTGATCAGATTTCGGCCGCGAAACTTGTACAGGGTCGCCGCACCGCGAGCACTAGGGGACTGTACATACAGGGATTCGATGATGATAGGTTCGCCATTATCTACGATCACGGTACCTGTTTTGATATCTTTGGCCAGCATTTTCTGAATTTCCAGGAGGTTGTCAGGGTACTTTTCTGGGCATCTTTTTCTGCGGCATATTCTGCCGCGTTGTTCGCTTTCCGGCAAGGCGTCAATCGCTTTACCGCCAATGAGGGGGCAGTCGTTTTTTTTCGAATATTTAACGATGGAACCGTCGAAAAATCCGGATGCAAAGTTTTCGCTTGGACTCTATAATTTTAACGAATCTTTTCGGACTTTGCTCAAAAAGTCCTGGCCAGTTAAATCGCGAAGCGGACGTAAAATCTCTCATGCTGCAGAATCAAAACGCGCGAAAGCTGCTATTGGGTGAAGAAGCCCGTGACTACATGCGCGCCGCTGGCAAGTTCAACGCCCAGTTAATGGACAAAATCCGAGAGATCATCCAACCTGGGCTCACGACCGAAGCAATTGATAAGTTCGTCCATACTTACACTCTCGACCACGGTCACACCCCTGCCACGCTCGGCTATTTGGGCTATCCGAAGAGCTGCTGCACCAGCATCAACGATGTGATTTGCCACGGCATACCCGACAAAACTCGGCTGCAAGAAGGCGATATTGTGAACGTCGATATCACTTCGATCGTCAATGGCTGGCACGGCGACCAGTCCGAGACATTCATCATCGGTGAAGCCAGCGACGAAGCTCGAGCGGTGACCCAATGCGCATTTGATTGCTTGTACCTGGCCATTGACGCTCTCCGTCCCAATTGCACAGTCAGTGTGATTGGCGATGCGGTTGTCAACGAAGCTCATCGCCGCGGTTTTTCGGTCGTCCGTGAGTACGTTGGGCATGGTCTTGGCGAGGTCTTTCATCAGCCGCCTAACATTCCACACTTCCCCGATCGCAAGTCCAAACAGCAACGCCTAATGCCCGGGATGTGCTTTACGATCGAGCCGATGGTCAACGCGGGAACACGGTATACCCGACCCGACAAATCCGACGGTTGGACGGTTCGAACGCGCGACATGCGATTATCCGCACAATTTGAACACACCATTCTGATGACCGAGCACGGCGCAGAAATTCTCACGCTTACCGAGCATGGTCCCCGACGAGGCCATCGGTTTTAGTGGCTGGCGATCTATAATGACCGCGTTGCATCCCCACATTACTCATTTCCCATAAACGCAGATTCGACTCTAACGGTCGGAATTTTGCCGCTTTTTCGTCCACTCGAACTGAGCGACCAACAGTTGCTCGGCTTGGCGATCAGAAAAAGGGTCGAATTGTCTGCGTTTTCCAATCCCGCCGAGTGACTTGCATGCCAAATCAATATTCGTTATTCGCTGTGCTGAGCATCGCGTTTATTTCCCCGTTGGGCCCAAATCAAGCTAGCGGCCAAGCGATCGACTTTAGTCACGAAGTAGTACCAATCCTGCGCAAGCACTGCGTGGCGTGTCATGGCGGTCGCGAAGCAAAAGGGAGTTTTTCGTTAAACACCCGTCCGCTGCTTGTCGAATCGGGGCATATCGACCTAGAGAAACCAGCTGAATCGCGGCTGATCGAACTGGTGAAATCGACGGATGCAGACGACCAAATGCCCCCCCAGGACAAGCCACGTTTGACGGCTGACGAGATAAAGATACTCGAAAAGTGGATTGCGACGGATTTAGCTTGGGAGGCTGGTTTTTCTTTCGCACCACAAGCCTACGAACCACCGCTGCAGCCTCGCCGCCCAGATCTGCCGCCTGCGGTTGATGGCCGCGACAACCCAATTGACCGTATCCTCGATAGCTGGATGGCCGCTAACGAAGTCCAGCGACCGGCGCGTGTCGAGGATGCCGCCTACCTGCGTCGTGTGCGGCTGGATCTAACGGGCTTGCTCCCTGAACCCTCTGAGCTGGATGAGTTTCTGGCGGACCAAACCTCTGATAAACGCGTGAGAAAAGCCCAAGCGTTGCTCGAAGATCCGATCGCTTATGCCGACCATTGGCTGAGTTTCTACAACGATCTCCTTCGGAACGACTACAGCGGCACAGGCTTTATCACGGGTGGTCGCAAGCAGATTAGTGGGTGGCTGTACAAGGCACTGGTCGAGAACAAGCCGTTCGACGCTTTGGCCCGGGAACTGATCGCCCCCACAACCCCCGAAAGCCAAGGCTATATCGATGGAATTCGCTGGCGTGGCGAGGTCAGTGCAGGTCAAACTGTGGAGATTCAATTCGCTCAAAGCGTCTCGCAGTCCTTTCTGGGGATCAACCTCAAGTGCGCCTCCTGCCACGACAGCTTTATTGATCGCTGGAAACTGGACGACGCCTACGGACTAGCGGCGATCTACTCCGAACGTACGCTGGACATCCATCGCTGCGACAAACCGATTGGACGAACGGCTCAGGCCAGTTGGCTGTTCCCGGAAATGGGGCAGGTGGATCCGAAAGCACCAAGAAATGAACGCTTGAATCAATTGGCAGCGTTAATGACCAGCACCGAAAATGGCCGGTTTGCTCGCACGATCGCCAATCGACTGTGGTACAGGATGATGGGCCGCGGCATCGTCCATCCGCTCGATGCGATGCAGACAGAACCGTGGAATGCAGACCTACTGGATTACTTGGCAGTGTATTTGGTTGACAGCAAGTTCGACGTCAAGAAGCTCTTGGCATTAATTGCCAGCTCCGAAGCCTACCAAGCGCGCAGTGAAGTGGTTCGCGAAGCGAAGGAGGCGACGTACAAGTATGCTGGTCCGCGCTCAAGGCGATTAACTGCGGAGCAATTCTTGGACGCCGTTTGGCAAATCACCGGTACGGCTCCTAACAAGTTCGATGCGCCGATCTTTCACGCGCTAGCCGACAAATCGGCTGGTGGCGGCCAGCTACCCGAAGCCAAGTGGATTTGGGGCAAAGGCGAAAACGACCTGCCGGCTGCGGGTGAAACGATCGTAATCAAATACGACCTCAAGCTAGAGAATGCCCCAGTGCGCGGTGGAGCGATTTTGACTTGCGACAACGAATTCCGCTTTTTCGTCAACGGCCGCGAAGCCGACCGAGGCACCGAATGGACTCAATTGCACTCGATTCCTTTGCACACCTTGCTCAAGAAGGGCGACAATCAAATCGCCGTCATCTGCAAGAACGCAGGCAACACCCCCAACGCAGCTGGTTTCTATTTCGCGTGCAAATTGTTCTTCGAGACAGGTGACCCGCTAACGATCGTATCGGATGAGTCATGGAAATGGAGTGGCAAGATTCCCAACGTCAAAGAAGGTCGCTTGGGAGCTCTAGCCAAGGATTTTCAAGACGTTCGCGTGATCCCTGCCGCAGGTGCGTGGGTGGATCAAATTAATCCTCAAGCTAGCCAACTGATGGCCCAATTGAGCAGCGGCGATTTGCCGATGGTTCGAGCTTCTTTGCTGAAGAACAATGCGCTCATGCGGTCTCTCGGCCGTCCCATGCGTGAGCAGATCGTTTCCATGCGACCTACCGAATTGACCACCTTAGAAGCAATCGATTTGGCCAATGAAGCTGAGCTGTCAAAAGCGTTTGCGGACGGCGCCTCGAAACTAGTCGTACAATTCGAAGGCGATTCGAAGCGTTTGGTGGACTTCTTGTATCGATATGCGCTGTGCCGCAGGCCAACGGCCGACGAACAGCAATTATTGCTCGATGCGATGGGACCGAAGCCCACCGCTGAGATCGTCCAAGACGTTTTGTGGGCGGTCTTCATGTTGCCGGAATTCTGGCTGGTTCAGTAAGCGAAAATGCGGCAGTATCATGAGAAAATGGCGATTTCCTCGATGCAGTGAAGTAGCGGAAGCCGTCAAGGCTTTCGAGAGCCGCCGCTATACTCTCGAAATGCTTGACGCATTCCGCTACCCCAAAATTTAAGTTGGACAAAGCACTCGGCTACAGAGGAGAGTTCAGTGGTAGAAACTTCGAAACGGCCAGCGACTGGCAGGCGATTTTGGTGGATGCTTGTTGTCCTCATGATCCTACTGAACTTCACACTCTGGCAGCGGCCACTAATTTCGGCTTGGCTGGGGGCTCGAGCCCTTAAATCGGCCAGCAATGATGATTCGGCAAGTGCCGCACGCTACATCGAATGGTCTCGCCTGGTGTGGCGTCAGTCGCCCGAGGCGGCCATGGCAGCCGCACGCATGGCACGGCGTGAAAGCAAGCTAGACGAATTCTCGCTGGAATTGAAACGAGCCCGATATCTTGGCATTTCTTCCGAAAGAGCTGATCGAGAAGTGTTTCTGGCCTCCGCTCAAAGTGGGCAATTGCGGCAGGTTGAGGGGCAACTTAGCGAGATGATTGAAACATCTGGCAATGATGGCCCGCAGATTTGCGAAGCGTTTGCGCAAGGTTACATGCGGATGCGAGACTACAGTTCCGCCTTGACACTCTTGAAGGCATGGGCCAAGGACTACCCCAGCGACGCTAGGCCGTATGCATGGATTGGGCTAATTCATGCTGAAATGCAGTCAAACGAAGCGGCCGAGGATGCTTTTCGGACGGCCTTGCGGCTAGATGGGAAAAATGCACGCGCTGCGCAGGGATTGGGTTCGCTGCTGTTCGAACTTAAGCGGCCCAGTGAAGCAGTACCGTTCTTCCGTGTCGCATTGGACAATGAAGCCGTTGGACCAGAGGCAGTGGTTGGACTAGCAAATTCGCTTCAGTCGTTGAGCAAGGCGGAGGAAGCCATGAGCGTGCTGGAGACCGGTGCGAAGCGATTCCCTGGAAACGATAGCATTTTGGGAGCTACTGCGGACGCCTACATCAAGCAGGGCAGGTACGGCGATGCGGAGAAATTGCTAGCGGCAAAGATTAGATCTGGAACCCGCCGGCGGGAATTGCGTTATTTCTACGCCATAGCCCTGCGTGGTTTGGATCGGGCGGACGAGGCCGTCGAACATTTTTCTTATGCGGCCGAAGCAAACGAGAAGATGGTTGAGGCGAACCACCGAGTTGCGGAAGTAGCGGACCGCCCGAATGATGCACAATTGCGATCCAGTATCGGCGAAACCTACTTAAAGTACGGCAACATCGAAGACGGGCTGATGTGGATAAGCAGTTCTTTAGAAATAAACCCAGATAACTACTCTGCACACTTAGCGTTGGCGGATTATTACAAAACCCACAGTCGCGAGAACCCAAAATTCATCCCGCTGGCGCAGCAGCATCGTGCGATTGCTGATGCTTTGGGGCGTAAAGGTCACGGAAACTAACCACAAGGAGCGTTGAACCAACCTTGGAGTACGCCTAGCCAGAAAAATCTGCCAAAATTTAGCAACTTTTTCTTGAATTAAGACTTGTTAATCACTACAATCTCCGAGTGGTGGTTTTTTAACTTTCCTTTACCTACGATTGGATCCACTCCATTCGGAAGTTATTGGGGCTTCTTTTCTTTGTCGGAGGGTTTCATGACGAAGATTCGGATTGGCAGTAGGCAGGCGTTTACGCTTGTCGAACTCTTGGTGGTGATTGCCATTATTGGCATTCTGGTTGGACTGCTGCTTCCGGCGGTTCAAGCGGCACGCGAAGCGGCTCGCCGCACACAGTGCTCGAACAACATTCGGCAGATCGGTTTGTCGTTGCACAATTATCACGACACCTACAAAGCGTTTCCATCGGCGGGTTTTCAGCACAATGGGACACCGATGGAGCCTCGAACTTGGACCGGCAGCAGTAAGGGAAGCCAGTTGGCCAAACTGCTCCCGTTCATCGAGCAGACAGCTCTTTACAACAGCATTCCCTTTGGTCAGGTTCCACTGCCGCTGCTCGATCCAGGTCAACCGGCGAGCAATTCAGAGTGGCAAGCTTATGTCGTCGGCCCAACGGGCGCTGGAACGTTTGTTTTTAACGGCAGGACAGTTGAGCGTACTTGGCACGTGGTGGTACCAACCTACCTTTGCCCTTCGGACCCATTCATGAAGAAGTGGCAATGGAGCGATCCTAACAACCGCAATCACCGCGCTTTGTCGAATTACGGTTACTCGATTGGTGCGCAAGCCATGCCATCCCTGAACAATTCCTGCAACAGATTCCCTGGCAATTTGTTCGGTGATGGAGCTGCTGGGCACGGCAACTCGGCTGGTAACAACAACGTTTCCGGCATGTTTGGTCGTGGGGAGTGGTTCCCAACGATGAGCGAAGTTCGCGACGGCTTGTCGAACACTATCGCCTTCGGGGAGGTTCTGCCGAACAAGAGCGACCACCATTGGAACGGCTGGATGCACTTCAACTCCCTCTGGACAGCTACCACAGCTCCTATCAACTTCCCAGTGGTTGGTATCGGCGAGCCAAACTGGAACGGCGATGCACGTCCTAGCGGCATGGACAACCATAGCGACGGTATTGGCTGCAACGGCTGGCGCAACTGGCAAACATCAAACGGCTTCAAGTCAGGTCACACTGGCGGAGCGAACTTTGTGTTTGGTGACGACAGCGTTCGGTTCCTGCCAGATAGCATTGATTACCGAACTTACAACGCCATGGGCGGACGCAAAGAGGGCGTGCCAGTCTCATCGATTGAGTAATGTTAACAGCGTGATGGATTACTGCCGTTGGCCGCGATCGTGCGGCTGACGGCCGGCAGAACGAGGCAAGTAACAGGCCAGTGGCATAAATCTAGTTGTCTTAGAAAGGGGAAACAGGCGAAACAAATAAGCTTAAGCTTCCGTCAGAAAAAACTACTCCGCAAAAAAGTGATCAGGAAAGCAAGGATTTTGGTTTTCTGCTCCCGATGATGTATTTAGGGAATTCAAGTCGCCATATTGTTGATTTGCGGCTTGCATTTCGATATACTCGCGTATTGCGGGAGGTTTCTAGCGGTTTTCCGTATTATTCTGCTTGAATTTCGGAAAATTGGGATTGCCCCCAAAGCGAAGTTGCAATCTTGGGTTCGCTCTTTTCCATTTCTAGGAGGACTTTATGTCTCTGTTCAAGTTACGTGGCAGGCGAGGTTTTACGCTTGTCGAACTGCTGGTGGTAATTGCCATCATCGGTATTTTGGTTGGATTGCTATTGCCTGCAGTGCAAGCGGCTCGCGAAGCGGCCCGCCGTACTCAATGCTCGAACAACATTCGGCAAATCGGTTTGTCCCTGCACAACTATCACGACACCTACAAGGCTTTTCCATCCGCTGGTTTCCAACACAATGGAACCCCGATGGAGCCACGTACCTGGACTGACAGCAGCAAGGGCAGCCAGCTAGCAAAGCTGTTGCCGTTTATCGAGCAGACTGCTCTGTACAACAGCATTCCTTTCGGACAAGTTCCACTTCCTCTGCTTGATCCAGGTCAACCTGCAAGCAACTCGGAGTGGCAAGCTTATGTGGTTGGTTCAAGAGGAGCAGGTACATTTTCATTCAATGGACAGATTGTTGAACGTACTTGGCACGTAGTTGTCCCTACGTACCTATGCCCATCTGATCCGTTCATGAAGAAGTGGCAATGGAGCGATCCAAACAATCGCGACCATCGCGCGCTCTCGAACTACGGTTACTCGATTGGTGCACAGTCGATGCCATCGCAAAACAACTCCTGCAACAGGTTTCCTGGAAACTTGTTCGGTGATGGAGCTGCAGGGCACGGCAACTCAGCGGGTAACAACAACGTTTCCGGTATGTTTGGTCGTGGTGAATGGTTCCCAACGATGAGCGAAATTCGTGACGGTTTGTCGAACACCATCGCCTTCGGCGAAGTTCTTCCAAACAAGAGCGACCACTCATGGAACGGTTGGATGCACTTCAACTCGTTGTGGACAGCAACCACTGCTCCAATCAATTTCCCAGTTATCGGTATCGGTGAACCTGGTTGGGATCAAGCAACCAATTCACAAGGCCTCGATGCGAACAATGGTCTCGGTTGCAATGGGTGGCGTAACTGGCAAACTTCGAACGGTTTCAAATCCGGTCACACTGGCGGAGCTAACTTCGTATTCGGTGATGACAGCGTGCGATTCCTTCCAGACAGCATTGATTACCGAACATACAATGCAATGGGCGGACGCAAAGAAGGTGTTCCGGTCTCCTCTATTGATTAGTTCCGAACTGAACCAAAACTTGGCTGCTTAATCTGCGGCCGACAACACGCTAAACTGCCCTTCCAGCTTGTCTGGTTGGGTAGTTCTTTTGTTTTTACTGTTCTCTAACTAACAATGGAATTCGAGATGTATCGCGTTTTTTACTCTACATTGATCACTTTCGTTCTGGTTACTTCTGGTTGCGGTGGTGGGGTGGACTTCAAAACAGTCCCAGCGGGCGGAGTCGTACTGCTCGATGGCAAGCCACTTGAAGGCGCTGGCGTTCTTTTCATGAGCAAGGAAGGCAACAAGATTGCTGAAGGAAAAACAGACGCGAGTGGCAAGTTCACCTTGAAGACCGTTGTTGGCAAAATCATGGTCGATGGAGCTATCGTGGGCGTCCACAAAGTGGGCATCTCCAAGACAGAGTCATCTGCCCCTTCAGAACCGGCCAAGAAAGAAGGGGAAACCCCTCAGGAAATGGTCAACCGTATGGCTGGTATGGCAACCGACACCAGCAAGTTCAAGGAAAAATTCATCGTCGCTAAGAAGTACAACAGCCCCGAAACATCGCAGATCACTGCAACCGTTGCCGAAGGTGGCTCTACTGACATCGAGATCAAGGTTACTAGCAAGTAACTTCTGCCGATCCCATTGTTGAAATTCGCTGTTCAAACGATTACGTAGCGGAGCGTCAATCTCAGATTTTAGTTTTGGTCGGAACGTCCTGCATGGATACAGACGAAGATCGTCGCCAGCGGGGCTTATCATCCGCAACGAGCGAGCGTCCAGTTTTCGCAGAGAAGCCAGTTTTCGCAGAGAACCAGATGCCAGTCAGTGCGGTTGATCCTAAAATTTGGGTTTTGATGCTTCACTACGGCTACCAACGCCGTCTTTAAGGTTTGTTGAATCCCATGCGAAATCCGCGAGAACTCGCAAGTGTGTTACTCACCTTAACAGCAAGCTTGGTTATCGTAGGGTGCGACAAGCGCCCCACCACAGAAGATATCCTCAGCGGTATGTCCGAAGAGAATCGCCGGGCGATGGACGTAATGGTCAACACGCCGTTTATCGTTGAAGGCGTGTCCAATCCCGAGTTTATCAGCGCGGAAGAATGTGGTCTTCAGGATCCTGCCAAGATCATTGGGGTTGTCATCAATGGGCAGGCGCGCGCCTATCCATTGATCCGCCTATCTGCGATGGTTGATCACGTCGTCAACGATAATGTGGTTGACGCGGATGGCAACAACCTGCCCTTCACGGTAACGTACTGTGATATGACCGACTGCGTTCGTGTTGTGCAATCATCCTCGAAGACAACTGCGAACTCACTGGAAATTGGAACCCTAGGCTTGCTTGATAAAGGCCTAGCGCTCAAGTGGAAGAATAAGGACTTCAAGCAGATGGAACAGGTCGAGGGGCTCAAAGATGTCCCGTACACGCGGACGACCTGGGGTGAATGGAAGGCCGAGTATCCAGATTCAGTTGTTTATAAGGGCCGCAATCGAAGTCGCGGTAAATAGCGGATTTCGCAGCGGCAACGAATACTCGCAGTTGCCACAGCGGTTTCATACGAAAACAGCTACGATTTCTTCGGAATGTGAACCCTGCTCATGCTTGGCAATTGCATCATGAACTATCGCCTAAGGATTGGAATTTACCTTGTCCTGGCTGTCTTGAGTTTCTCCACCGGTTGCAAAAACAAGGATCGGGCCAATGTCGTTGAACCTGAGGAAAAAGGCAAAAAGACTAGTCCGCCCCCGACACTCGAGGAATCCGCATTCAAGCTGGTTGATGTAACGGCCCAGTGGAACGTTGACTTCAACTACAAAAACGGCTTTGAACAACAGCAATACACCATTCTAGAATCTTTAGGGGGTGGTGTCGGCGTCATTGACTACGACCGCGATGGTCGCCCTGACCTCTTTTGCCCCGGTGGCGGCACATTCGCAGACAAGAAAACCGTAGGTTTCGCCGCAGGGTTGTTCAGGAACATTGATGGAACTCGCATGCTCGCCTCGGGCATTAAGGCGCGCTGTACTGATCCGTTGCATTATAGCCACGGCTCTAGCGTGGCTGATTTTGATGGCGATGGATTCTCCGATGTTTTGGTGACAGGTTATGGTGGATTACAACTCTGGCACAACCAGGGTGACGGTACGTTTCTTGAATGCCATACCAGTTGCGAGCTCAATGACGAACTGTGGAGTTCATCGGCGGGTTGGGCCGATTTCGACAACGATGGGATCCTCGATCTGTATGTCGCCCATTACGTTAACTGGTCGTTCGATAACAATCCCTTTTGTCGTGGTAGAACGCCTGACGAGCGCGACATATGTCCACCCAGAGAGTTTGCAGGCCTACCAGATACCCTCTACATCGGCAACGGTGATGGCACTTTCCGAGATGCAAGTGCCGAGTGGCAGTTGCGGACCGATGCAAGTAGCAAGGGCCTAGGGGTCGTGATCGCAGACTTCGATCGGAATGGTTTTGTCGATGTTTATGTGGCGAATGATACAACCAATAACTTTCTATATTCCAACTCGGGCAAGCCACCCTTTTCGGAAGTAGGCGCCATTGCCGGGGTCGCGACGGACAAGTTTGGAATCCCCAACGGAAGCATGGGGGTCGACGTAGTCGATTTTAATCGCGATGGGCAAGCAGACATCTGGGTTACAAATTACGAGCGTGAGGACTTTGCGATGTATCGCAATGAAGGGCCCGCTTCGTATCTGCACGTGAGTGATATTCTGGGGTTGAATGTACTAGGTGGCTTGTTTGTGGGATTCGGCACGGTGTGCTCGGATATTGACTTGGATGGTTTTGAAGACATCTTGGTGAATAATGGGCATGTTATCATGTACCCCACGATCTCACCTCGCGCTCAACGCCCGGTCGCTGTTCGCGGAAATGGAAAACGCTTTCAGAAGATCGCTTTCCCCGACGGCGACTATATGGCCCAACCTCACGAAGGGCGAGGATTGGCACTTGCGGACATCGATGGGGATGGTGACACAGATCCGATCTTTTCAAACCTCAACGCACCTCTAGCCATCCTTCGAAACGATTCGCCAGTATCAACCAATTGGTTACAACTGCGGTTAGTCGGTACTAAGTCAGCCCGCGATGCCATCGGAGCAGAAGTAACGGTTACGGTGGGCGATCAACGAATGCTAAGGATCCGCAAAGGTGGTGGTAGCTACCTTTCAACCAGTCAGGAAGCTTTGGCATGGGGACTGGGTGCGAATAAGGTAGTTGACCAAGTGAAAGTCCGCTGGCCCAGTGGAACCGAAACAACGCTTACTGACGTAAATTCCAATCAACTGCTAACACTGATCGAGCCGCTTAATGAATAGTCGCTTGCGTGCTCCATTTCTTGCGGTCTGCCGGAGTTTGATCGACCCTAGATGGTTGGTCATGATACTCTTGCTTACCCTGATAGGGACCATCTACTTGCAATATCGGTACGATCCGTGGCGGCAATACCGAGTAGGCCTCAGCGCTTTAGAGAAGAACGACCTTCCGGTGGTTCAAACGGTCGCGCGATCACTTGAGGCATACCCGACTTATGCCTCGCATGTCCTTTACTTGACAGCGGCCCTTGCGCTGCGCGAGGGCGATGTCAAAACCGCGTTGGAACGAGCCAGCGCAGCCAAAGAGAATCCCGAACTTGCTATTGAAGCCAACGTGCTTGCTGGCGAAGCGGCTTACAAAATTGGTGCCGCTGGAAACGCGAAACTGCATTGGGAAGAGGCGCTACGCACGGATCCGGAATGTGTAACCGCCCATCGCTGGCTGGGGGTTTTGTATTACGACTTAGGCGCCATGGACAATGCGATGCTGCATCTAGGTGCCGTGTCTCGACTAGCGCCGACGGACCCTCGAGCGGACCGGTTGATGGGCCTGATGAATCGAGATTACGAGCGGCCGGAAACAGCCATACCGCACTACAAGGAGTCGCTCCGTCGCGCTCCAAAACAACGCGATGCAGACGAAGTCCGACTCGAAATGACCGAGTGCCAAATCAAGCTTCGCGAGTTTGCTGAAGGCCTCAAGACTCTGGAGAACTGCACGGACACACCTCGCAAGAAGATTCTAAGTGCGCGTTGCTTGCTCAATCTAGGGTCACTGGATGAAGCGAGGCAAATCGCGAATTCACTGCTGGCTACGGACCGATCCCGATTGGATGTATTGCAGATCAACGCTGAGATTGCGTTAGCTGATGGGAAATTGCCTTTGGCTGCGGAACTGCTGCAAGTGGCGGCCGAAGTTGATCCTTACAATCACGGCATTCGCACTCAACTTGCACAAGTGCTTGGTCGCCTAGGCCAGACCGAGGGAGCGAATAAGCAAACGGAACGGGCGGACGAACTGCAAAAGCTCTGGCAGCGTTTCTCAGATCTGCAAATCGAAGCCATCAATCGCTCCACCGATGCCCCAGTCAGGTATGAGATCGGTTCGCTCGCCAAGCAACTTGGCAAACCGGAGTTGGCGATCACTTGGTTTAGAGCCGCGCTGGCCATCGATCCTTCATTACGCAGCGCGGCTGATGCCATAGCTGAAATGATGCCGCCTCCAAGCAATCAACCCAATGCTGGACCAGACAAGCAGCCAAGTACTAACGCGCCGAGTACTAACGCGCCAGCCAAACCGTAACGGCTGGCCCGCTTCCATTTCCGCTATCGCGAAACTCGCCAACGAGAACATCGTCGCGACCATTTTGATCCAAGTCGGCGACGCACATGGCCGCGTGCGTGCAATCTCCAAGGGTCAGCACATGCTTTTTGTATGCCCCCGCATCGTCGCGTTTCAGAATCACCAGGCCCTCAGTCACAGCTAAGCCTTGAGTTCGGAAGACGTCGCGTGCAAAGAATGCTCCCGCGACGATGGATCGCTTTCCAGTACCGTCAAAGTCGCCGACCAAACCGCGATGCGCTCCCGGTAACTTGCCGATCTCATGCGCTTCGAAAGGGAAGGTTCCCTTGTTCTCAAACCATCGCACACCGTGTGAGGGCTTGAGGATGAAACTATCAAACGAATCACCGTTGGTGTATAGGACATCGACCTTCCCATCGGTGTTGATATCAACTAGGTCGATACCGCTGGACCCGAAGGCCGGTTCAGGGGCCGCATAGATTAATTCACTTCGGAATTCGCCATGGCCATTATTGATCATCGCTTCGATACGCTCATGGTGCTGACTGATGAGAGCCACAAAGTCCATGTGTCCATCTTGGTTGATATCGATCAGCGGAATCTGTATGGTCCCAGCCCTCGCGTCGATTTCGTGCTTCGTGAGACCTTGCACTGGGTCGCCATCACTCGCGCGTTGCAACCAGAAGATCGAGCCCGTAGACTGCCAACCAAATTCGGCCACCAACACGTCCAACCGTCCATCGGAGTCAAAATCGGCCATCTCTACCGAGGAAACTCTGCCCACTCCGTCGTGTAAGGTTTTGGCAATAAATTCCCCGGGCAGGTCGTCGCGCTGACGCAGCCACACAACGCGTCCTCGCTTGTGATCTTCGGGAAGAAACGATCCTAAGTCGGCCACAATCAAGTCGCGTAGGCCATCGCTATCCCAATCGCATACACGAACCACTGCAGGGTTAGCAACTTTCTCGAGTAGCTTGGGTGGACCCGCTTTTCCGGTTTCGCTCAAGCTGCAAAAGTAAACGCCGCCTTGACTCATTTCCGAAAACAGAATCCCGCGCCCAAGCGGCGCGCCGAGATCCACCACATCGATGAATGAAACAGCACAGTTTGAAAGACCAGGAATGGTGATAGGTGACTGCTGAAAGCGATTCAGCATTTCAGTATCAACTTCGCCCGGCGCAGCCAGCGACAAGGCCTCTGGCGCGCGGGTGACAAAGTAGTGTTGAGTGTCTGCAAAAACTGGAACACTGACACCCTTCTTTCCCGAAGCATAGTAGAAATCGTAGCCCCGACGTACTTCGTTTTCCCATGCGCTCTTGGGAAAGCTCATCGGGTCTGGCATAGCATGGCAATCGCTACAGAAGGACACAATGGCCGATTCTGTAGCCGCTGATAGCTTAAGACTGGCAGGCGTTTCCTGAGGCGTGATCGGTTGCGAGGCGTTCCTGCACCCAGTTGTAGCAAGAACGCTCAGCGCGATAGCCACCGATGACCAGGCCAATCGGTGCGTGAGATTTCTCAAGCATGCAGTTAGAAGGTTTTGAGGAAAGTTAATGTTCACGCGATTAGCCAAGGTAAGCGATAGCCCCAGTAGGTCAGACAACGCCAGTTGCACTTCTCACTGAATGCGAACACACTCGTTCCCAGGCTCCGCCAGGGACGCACTGTCTTCGAGGCTCCGCCTCTTGCTCTGGTCACGCAGGCGGAGCCTGCAAGCCAGTGGGTTCCAGGATTTCGGTACCGGGCGTTCATCAAAAAGTGTCTTCGCTTCTCATTATACCCTGCAGAACAGAGTGCATGTCCCTTACCTGCTTCCTTACTCCCTCGTCTTACAGCTGGAGCTTAGGGCAACTCCAGCCCACCTCTAGCCTACGACTAATGGGGGTCGAAAAACAACGATTCCAAAAAGTCAAGTAAACCGAAACGCTTTGTAGAAATCCAATCGTCGGTTTCGCGCCAAAAGCGTTTGCATCTATTAAAACCGCAGCAGGTGGTTTACAACATTTATTCATTTTCTACTTGTCTTTTGAGAGCCTTCTTCATGCAGTTCGCCGTCCCTTTAGATCTGTGGAATTCTGGTGTTGTTAGGTCTATCACTTCTTCACGGGATGATGCTGGGAGGCGTAACACCAACGTGTTTAGCGACGCGGGTGGATCACATTTAAGGTGCTTGTTCGTTGTGGCGGTAGCGATTTGTTTCGGCGCTGGATGCAAAAGCGAATCGAGTGCACCGTCAGCCAAGATCGCGCCGAAGGTTGTGTGTGCTCCGGCGTTGGTTCAAAAGATTACAGACTACGATTCTTTTGTCGGGCGCACCGAAGAAGCTGAATCGGTCGAAGTTCGGTCGCGTTTGTCGGGTTTCTTGCGAACAATCGAGTTCAAGGACGGTGCGTTTGTCAAAGAGGGTGATCTTCTAGCCACCATCGAACCAGATGAATACCAAGCGATCCATAACCAGTCCCTGGCGCGGATCACTCTATGGGAAGCCAAACTGGATTTGGCCAAGAGCAAAATGCGTCGCTCCCAGTCGCTGATCAAGACCTCGGCCATCTCGCAAGAAGAACTTGACGAAGCCGTCTCGGGGGTCAAAGAAGCCGAAGCATCGCTGTTCGCGGCGCAATCCGATGCCGCTCGCACGGAACTCGATCTCAAGTACACCAAGATCCTATCGCCAATCTCCGGCCGCATTGATCGCGCGCTCGTCACACCAGGCAATATGCTGACCGGCGGTCTCGGCAACGGCACTCTGATTACTCGCATCGTCAGTGTCTCGCCGGTTTATGCTTACCTTGATGTCGACGAATCGACCATTCTGGGCTACATCCGTAAGGCTCAAGCGAACGCGGCCAAGTCAGCAGCGGCTCAGCCAACTGAAGCTCAGCTAACTCAGCCCACTGAAGCCACCAGCGATGAGGCTTCGAAAGCAACGAATAGTCACACGCGGGCCAGCCTCCGGGACTTGAATGTTCCATGCTACTTGCAACTCAACGATGAATCGGAAGCAAAGCACCAAGGAGTGCTCGACTTTGTCGAAAACCGCGTGGACAAGACAACGGGAACAATTCGCATTCGCGGCATTTTTCAGAACGAAGAAGGGGTGCTGCGCGGCGGTATGTTTGTCCGCGCGAAAGTGCCTGTTAGCGAGCCTTACGAAGCGGTGCTGATCCCTGAGACTGCGATCGGTACGGACCAGAATTTCAAGTTCGCTTATGTGATCGATGCCAGCAACAAACCGATTCGCCGCAACCTAAAGCTCGGCGCTGCCCAAGGACCACTGCGTATCGTGCGCGAAGGGATTTCAGTAGGCGAACGCGTGGTGATTCGTGGGATTCAGCGTGTACGACCGGATGTCGAAGTCGAAGTGCAGATGGAAGAGATCAAGCTACCGACAGCAAGAGTTGCTGAAGGAGCCGCCAAGTGATTTCGCATTTCTTCATCGATCGCCCGATCTTTGCGGGCGTCATTTCGGTGCTGATCACGATGGCCGGTGCGCTGTTCGTTTGGACGCTACCGATCGCTCAGTATCCAGAGATTGCGCCGCCGACGGTGCAGGTTTCGTGCATGTATCCAGGCGCCAGCAGTAATGTAGTGGCGGAAACGGTCGGTGCGCCGATCGAGCAACAAGTGACTGGCGTCGAAAACATGCTGTACATGTCCAGCCAATCGACGAACGACGGCGGCTACAACTTGACCGTCACTTTCGACCTCGGCACCGATTTGGATATGGCTCAAGTGCTTGTTCAAAATCGCATCAACTTGGCACTCCCGTCGCTGCCCTCTGAGGTGAAGCAGACCGGCGTGACCGTCAAGAAGAAATCGCCCAGCATCCTGTTGGTCGTCAACTTGTTTTCGCCCGACCGCTCGCGCGATCAACTGTATCTCAGCAACTATGTCACGATTCGACTTCGCGATGAACTCGCTCGACTGCAGGGAGTCGGCGACCTCGGTATCCTCGGGCAACTCGACTACAGCCAACGCGTTTGGCTCGATCCGCAACGGATGGCTGCTCTCAATCTGACGGCCACCGATGTGCTCGCCGCGCTGCGTGAACAGAATGTTCAAGTCGCCGCCGGTTCGCTTGGTAGACCCCCGGTTCCGCAAGGCCAAGCGTTTCAGTACTCGCTCACGACGCTGGGCCGCTTGACCGATCCATCCGAGTTCGCGGAGATCATTGTGAAGTCAAGCAGCGATGGTCGCATCGTCCGTTTGAAAGATGTGGTCACCGATCGACGGGTCGAAGATGGTCGAGAGTTTGGTGGCATCGAACTAGGGGCAAAGAACCAAGACATGTCCTGTTCGCTCGACGGCGCACCGTCGGTGGGCTTAGCGGTTTACCAGTCGCCGGGTTCGAATGCGCTCGGAGCCGCGAATTTGGTTCGCCAACGAATGGAAGAGCTGAAAGCCTCCTTTCCGCCGGGCGTCGATTATGCGATTCGTTACGACACGACTCCGTTTATCTCCGAATCGATCAACGAAGTCTTCAAAGCTCTTCGCGACGCGGTCATTCTAGTTGCCATCGTGGTCCTCGCGTTTCTGCAATCGTGGCGAGCCACGGTGATTCCGCTGATCGCTGTCCCGGTGGCGATCATCGGCACGTTTGCTGTGATGGCTGGGATTGGCTTCAGTTTGAATAACTTGTCGCTGTTCGGTTTGGTGCTTGCGATTGGGATTGTGGTGGACGATGCGATCGTGGTTGTGGAAGCGGTCGAGCATTCGATCGAGCATGGCTTGGCCCCGCGCGAGGCGGCTCGACAAGCGATGACGGAAGTTTCCGGTCCGATCATTGCAATTTCGCTGGTGCTGATGTGCGTCTTCATTCCGTGCATTTTTATCACAGGCATCACCGGCCAGTTCTTTCGTCAGTTCGCGATCACCATCGCCGTTTCAACTTTCTTCTCCGCCCTCAATTCGCTGACGCTTAGCCCCGCGCTGGCGGCCTTGTTGCTGCGGCCCAAAGCCGAGCAGCGTGATCCGCTGAGCCTTCTACTGAACGCGACGCTGGGGTGGTTCTTCAAGCTCTTCAACTGGGGATTCGACCGCGCTTCGACCGCTTACGCGCGAGTGGCAGGTTGGTTACTGCGGCTGAGCTTTGTGGTGCTTGTCGTTTACGGCGGTTTGCTGTGGTTGACTTACTTCAGCATGACGAGCGTCCCGACCGGCTTCATTCCGGCTCAAGATAAAGGTTACTTGCTAGTCGACGTGCGTTTGCCCGATTCGGCTTCCACCGAGCGCACCGCAGCAGTGGTCAAACAGCTCGAAGCGATCTTGCTGAGCGGAGGCTCTGGTGCTGAAGCGAACGCGTCACACTCAGGCGATCACGATTCCGGTTCCAAGTTGCCCGGCGTCGCGCACACGTTGTCGATCACTGGCCAGTCGATTGTTCAGGGCGCCGTGGGTTCGAACTACGGCACCTTGTTCGTGATCCTCGACGAATTCCATCATCGGACATCACCGAACAAAAGCGCTCGCTACATCGCCAACGTGATCCGCACCAAGTCGCAAACGGATATCGAGGATGCAATCGTGTCCGTCTTCGGCCCGCCTCCGGTCGATGGACTGGGGAGCGGCGGTGGCTTTAAGATCATGGTTCGCGATGTCGGCGCCTTGGGGCTCGACAATCTGCAAACGACTGCCGATCAACTATCTGTGGCTGGCATGCAAGAGCCTGGAATCGTGGGCATGTTCAGTGGCTTCCGAGCCAACACGCCGCAGATGTTTGTTGACGTCGACCGCACCAAATGCAAGATGCTCGGCGTGTCGCTGCAAGAAGTCTTCACGACTTTGCAACTCTATCTCGGCGGTAGCTACGCGAACGATTTCAATCAGTTCGGAAGGACTTGGCAAGTGAACTTGCAAGCGGACCCGAGCTTCCGCTTGCGACCCGAACAGATTTCGCAGTTCCGTGTGCGTTCCATGGCTGGCGCGATCATTCCGCTCGGTACAGTCGCGTCGGTTTACGAGAGCACCGGTCCGGCGGCTGTGCTGCGCTATAACGGAATCAATGCAGCGGCGATCAATGGCATTTCCGCTCCGGGCAAGAGTTCCGGCGAAGTGGTGAAGTCCGTCGATACATTGATGGCTGATCAGTTGCCTTCTGGGATGGACGCGCAGTGGACTGAGCTGACTTATCTGCAGATTCAAGCCGGCAATACGGCGCTGATTGTGTTCGCCGTGGCTGTCGTGCTGGTCTTCTTGGTTCTCGCGGCGCAATACGAAAGTCTCAAGTTGCCGCTGGCGGTGATTCTTGTAGTACCGATGTGTTTGTTATGCTCTGTGGCCGGCATCGCCGCCGCGCGGATGGATATCAACATCTTCGTGCAGATCGGTTTCGTCGTCTTGGTTGGCTTGGCCAGCAAGAATGCCATTCTGATCGTCGAATTCGCGAAGGAGAAACAGGCTCACGGAGCCACGTCGTTCGACGCCACCATCGAAGCGTGCCGGTTGCGTTTGCGACCGATCATCATGACTTCGCTGGCGTTTATTCTCGGAGTTGTTCCGTTAGCACTGGCCGCTGGAGCCGGAGCCGAGATGCGTCGCACGCTCGGTATCGCCGTCTTTTCCGGGATGCTGGGCGTGACCTTCTTCGGGATCTTCCTGACACCAGTGTTCTACTATTTGGTCGCCCGCGGGAAGACGAAAGGCTAACGTTCCGACCACTACCGCTGTACCGATCTTGCTCGCCCTTCAAGCCCAATACCCAAATGGGTTGTGTTTGCATAAGCGGCGGGTTCTGCGGGCGAGGACGCCCGCGCTCCGGAAAACCGGACCAGCGGACTGGGATGTCGAGAGAGGGATGTCGAGAGAGGGAGGTCGAGAGGCACAGTTGCTTTGAAAGTGAGTGACATTGGGCGGGGGCGCCCGCGCTCTAAGGGCCGAGAGAATCACCTCGTTTGCTTGTCTTTTAAAAACTGCGTGTGAGTCGCCGCCAAAACAGCTATAATTTGCTGCGGTTTGTTTACTCAACTGCTTGACCCCAACCGCAACTTTGCCAAAGCAGATCAGCTCGTGCCTACGACTAAAGATCCCTCTAGCCCGCGATGGATTGCAATCGCTCTGTTGTCCACTTTGAGTGTGCTGCACTTGTGTGGCTGCAATCGGTCGACGCCTGCGACGCAAGTCAAGAACGGCGCGGCTGCCGTTACCGTAAAGCCCGTTGGCCGTTATCGCATCCAGCCCTTTGAAGTCCCCAAAGCGGTCAACCCAGGCTATGTTGGATACCAAAAGTGCGCCGAATGCCATGCGGCCCGCGTCAAAGAATGCGAGCCCACCAGCCATTTTCAAACTTGCCGAGTACCTACTGCGGACCGGATGCCCGAGAACTTTGTGAGTACCAACTTAGCCGACCGCACTCTTCAACTACCGAACTCGGACGTAGTATTCGAAATGAGTCAGCGGGATGGCAAGTATTTTCAACGAGCGACTCAGGCAGGGAAAAGTAGTGGAGTCGAATCGACCATCGACCTTGTTTATGGAGCAAAGTCAATTTCCGATGAAGTTTACCTGTCATGGCACGCCGACGACTCCATGTGGGAACTGCCGGTTGCGTGGGTCTGGGCAAACAATAGCTGGGGAGCCGCCGCCTTTGACCGTCGGCAAGGTGGCGACTTTGCAAGACAACTTACTGTGCGGTGTTTCGAATGCCACACGACTTGGTTTCAGCATGTACCAGGCACAGTCAGCACCTATCGCCGCGATGAGCTACTGTTAGGTGTGACTTGCGAGCGCTGCCATGGCCCCGGCAAGGCCCACGTCGATTATCACCATAACAATCCGCAAGAAAAGAAAGCCAGCGCAATCGTTTTACCTGGAGCACTCGATCGCGAACGGCTGATCGATGTTTGCACACAGTGCCATAGCAACGCGGTCAACCACAAAGGTCCCGCGAACAGCTTTCGATCTGGCGGGAGGCTTGAGGATCACTATCGTACTGTAACTCCAGCAACCAACGAAACGGATCGTGTTGCCAATCAAGTTGTTCATCTACGAGAGAGCAAGTGTTTTCAGGAAAGCAAAATGACCTGCATCACCTGTCATGATCCTCACATAACTGGCAATGCACCTCATGGAATGACTTCGAAAGATACCTGCTTACAGTGCCACCAAGTACAGTCATGTCGGCAGCGCGAGAAAACGCCACCCGAAATCGCGGACAAATGCGTTGAATGCCATATGCGACAATATGCCAAAATCAATGTCAACTTTGCACAAGCTAACGATACGTTTGTTCCCCCGTTGCGCCGCACAAATCATCGAATACAAATCGACCCGATCGCCAACGACGAAGTTTTGCTAGAGTGGTATCGAACGCGCGACGATGATCCGTCCAGGCAAATGGCAGCGCAGCTTGAATCGCGCCTGCTAGAACACTGGAAAGCTGATGGACAGGAGCGCGCTAAAGAAGGTCGTTTTGTCGCAGCCGTGTCAGCGATGCGTGAATCGCTCCGTATCAGTCCAAACCACGAAGAGTCGAAGGAGTCGCTTCAGCAGTACATCGCCCAGCAGCAAGAGCTGGATGAACTCCGAGCTCAGGCGAATGCGGCGCGCAGCAAAGATGTGGATCAATCGATTGCACTCTTTCAGAAAGTACTCACCGTTCGCCCTAATGACGCTGGTGCACACGGTCGACTCGGAACCCTTTACGCACAATTAGGCGATCGAGAAAAAGCCACCACTTACCTCAGTAAAGTGGCCGAGCTTGATCCGGACGACCAATACGGTTTGTCCATGTTGGGTTGGTTAGCGTTCCTCGATTCGGACTTTAAACGTGCGGCGGAGTATTACGAACAAGCGGACGCGATTGAGCCGTTTAGTAGTAAGATCAATTTCCTCTGGGGCTCGAGTCTCGCTCGCCTGGGACGCGATCAGGATGCGCAGCAACGGCTACAGATTGCGATCAAGAGCGATCCCAAGAACTTGGATGCCATGCGAGAGTTGATCGATGTCAGCCTGCGACTCAACGAATTTCAAGCTGCAGCTGAGGTGGCCGAGCAAGCGGTTCGGCTGACTCAGCACCGCAGCCTGCGCGAGCTCATGGTGCTCGCGCAATGCCATGTCAACTTGAACGACAAGCCGCTGGCCGGTGAAATCGTGGCCCTCGCGATCCAAGCCGCGCAGGGGAATCCAGCGGATATTGCCAAGATCACACAATGGTGCCAAGAAAACAAGGTTGAACTAGCGCAAGAGGCTCGCCATTGAAAACCGAAAGCCCTTGACGGCTGCCGCTACCTCAAAGCAAAAACGTATGCCCAATCCGAATTTACCTTCCTCCGAAACCTCGGCAGAATCAACTGTGGAACACTCTGTAGAACCAGTTCCAACCAAACCACTGCCGCCAGGGTTACGTCTACTGGCTGATCTTGAGTACGTTCCCAACGGTCATCCGCGTCAGCGACTTGATCTTTACCTACCTGAAATTGTGTCGCAGCCGTTGCCCCTACTACTATGGATTCATGGCGGTGGCTGGGTTACGGGCGATAAAGCGGGTGGGCCAGCGATTCAGTTTGCGACCAAAGGCTTTGCGGTTGCCTCGATGAACTATCGCTTTAGCCGTCATGCAACTTTTCCTGCCCAAACGCACGACTGCAAAGCCGCCGTCCGCTGGTTGCGAGCCCACGCGCAGACCTATGGACTGGACGCAGGCAACTTCGGTGTTTGGGGCGCGTCTGCGGGCGGTCACTTAGCCAGCATGCTGGGACTGACGGCCGGCAACGCTTGGCTCGAAGGCACACTTGGCAATGCGGACCAGTCGAGCAGTGTTCAGGCAGTCGTGGATTGGTTTGGACCGACCGATTTTATAACTCTTGGACCTCGCGATACACGCACTCAATTCCTCGGTGGTGACGCGCTCGCTTATCCCGACAAAGCCAACGCGGCCAGTCCGATTCGCTACGTGAACAACCAAGCCTGCCCATTCTTCATTGTGCATGGCGACCACGATCCATTAGTGCCTTACGAACAGAGTGTGACGTTTGCTCAAGCGTTGGAAGACGCGGGAGCGGAGGTCACCTTCGTTACGATTCCAGGTGGCAGGCACGGCGGTTCGAAGTTTGCCCGCCCCGATGAGCTCGCGCGCATCGAAGCGTTTTTCAAGAAGCACCTGCGATCAGGCCAATAGCCAGATATCGAGGCCAATACTTCTCAGTAGCGAGCGAGGTCTTTCCTCGTCTCAAGCCCCATCGCTTGAACGACGCTTCGCGCTTGCGCGGACAACATACCGAGGTCGCTTGAGACAGCGATGAACTGCATGCCTTGATCTACGCGGCGTGTTGCATCCTCAGGGGTCAACACATGGATGCCAGTTGCACGCCCAGTGTTCTTTCCAATCTCGATGACTCTCTGAATCATCGCTTCGTGTTCCTCGGGCGTTGGAAATGTTCCATCGGGAGCACGCATCTGGAATTTCAAATCGTTGGGACCAACGAAAATACCGTCGCAACCAGGCAATGAGTAAATCTCTTCAGCATTCTGTACGCCCAGCGGACTTTCGGTTTGCAGGATCACCAATATCTGATTGTTCGCTTCGAGGTAATACTCTTCGGTTGAGCAATCGAAGTTCAAATTCGACATGCCACCACCAGCGCTGCGATTGCCTTCTGGCGGATACTTGGCGGCGGCAATGATTTCGCGCGCTTGCTCGACGGTATCTACCATCGGAATAACAATTCCAAACGCTCCAGCATCAAGGGCTCTCTTGATATTGCTATGCGAACCGTCGGGTAGGCGAACGAGTGGAACGCACCCCGCATCTGCGATCGCCCCAACCACGCTTGCAACCTCGCGCCAGTCGTACGGAGCATGCTCGACGTCGAGTGTCAGCCAATCGAAACCAGAGCGAGCTAACACGCGTGCGGCATGCAAATGGCCCATCGTGAGCCATGTACCGATAGATGGTTGGCCGCGTTTCAGTTTGGCTTTTACTATGTTAGTGCGCATAACTTGGGTTACTTTCTCGCTAGTTTATTGAGCGCTTCGATGCCGCGCTCTAAGGTCGAATTGGGAGCCGCGTAGGAGATGCGGAAGTGTGTGTCATGTTGACTGAAGATGTTTCCAGGGATCATCAACAAGCCGTGCTCGATCGCCGTCTTTACGAACTCACTACCCGTTCCCCAGGGAGCTTTGGGGTAAAGGTAAAACGCGCCGCCAGGAATCACGAACTCAAATCGATCCTTGAGTCCCTCGATCATCATGTCGCGTTTTGATTTGTAATCAGCTCGGTAACTGGCCAAGTCGATATCCATGGCAGCCAAGGCGCCCCATTGCGAAGGCTGTGGCGCACATACAAAAGAATACTGTTGAATCTTGAGCATCGTTTGGATGACTTCCGATGGTCCATGCACCCAACCCACACGCCAGCCGGTCATCGCATGACTTTTGGAAAATCCGTCGATAACAATGGTGCTTGGATTCGTTTCGGTGGGGCTAGCCAATTTGTTGTCGTAACAGAACTGGCTGTAGATTTCATCTGAGACCAAAGCGATATTCTTTTCCGCCGCTAACTCGGCCAACTGCCGAACCTCTTCCGCCGAAGGCGTTACGCCAGTGGGGTTGGCGGGCGAATTGAACAGGATCAGTTTAGTGCGCGGCGTGATGGCATCGCGTACTTTGTTGATATCGATACGAAAGTCAGGGCAGGTGTCGATGATGACAGGCGTGCCACCGACCAACTGCACCAGTGGCGGGTACATCACAAAGAAAGGATCGAAGATGATCACTTCATCGCCTGGATCAATCAAGCTGAGCATGGTCAGTACCAACCCGCCGCTGGTGCCTGAAGTCACAAACACATCGCGATCCGGGTGGCCGTACTGTCGGTCTACTTCCGCTTTCAAACGCTCACGAAGCGGTTTAATGCCCTGGGTAAGCGAATATGCATTTTTGCCTTCTTGAATCGCTGCGATACACGCCTCTTTGGCCGCAGCGGGTACGTCGAAATCCGGTTGGCCAATCGAGAGGTTGATCGGATCTTTTAGCTTTGCCGCCAGATCGAAGACTTTGCGAATGCCGCTGCTATCGAACGAGCGACTGCGAGCCGAAATCCAACTTCCAGGAACCGATGCATTCATTATGAAGACTTGCTAAGGAACGAGTGAATAAGGAAATGGGGGTTAGTAGCTTGGAACTCGTAATCGGTCGGTTTTGCGTCCGTCGAGTAGGAGTACGAGTACCGTTTTACTGATTTCGAGTGCGAACGAAGGCTAGATTTGTGGGTAATGACAGGGTGCGTTGGCACCGGTTTTGGTAAAGTTGCATTCGGCAGAATGCGACCCACCACCCCCAAATCTGGGCCATTCACAACTCTGGACAATGCCTGCCCATCATTAGACCCATTTTTCCACATCTGACCACTCCTCGTCTACGCACACCTCTTTCGCATCCCCAAGTCAAATTGTGGGGTTGAGTGTCGCACAATTGTCTCAATTGTTGCAGCTACGATTGGGACAATCGTGCGACAATAAAACATGAACCCCAAAGTTGAATTGCGTCGAACCACTAGTGCTCTGTAGAGATTAGATTTTCGAACCTCTCCGCCTCTCAAGGCTTGATCAACCGCAATAGTTCTTCGGTGGTAAGTTGTCCGCTGCGGTCCGTTCCTTCGAGCAAGCTTTCGGCTAGATCGCGTTTGGTTGCGTGCAGTTCTAGGATCTTTTCTTCGATCGTGCCCGCTAGGACCATGCGGTAGATCGTGACAGGGCGTTTTTGTCCGATACGATGCGCGCGATCGGAGGCTTGATCTTCGACCGCTGGATTCCACCATGGGTCTAAATGAATCACGTAATCGGCGGCGGTTAGATTCAGTCCTGTACCACCGGCCTTCAAGCTGATAAGAAATACATCGCCTTGACCACCCTGGAATGCGTCGACACGTTCCTTGCGAGTTCGCGCTGGCGTGCTGCCGTCGAGGTACTGGTAGGCGATTGAGCGTTCGTCCAGTTGTTCGCGCAGCAATTGCAAGTGATCAACGAATTGGCTGAAGACCAGTGCCCGGTGGTTACCGCTACGCAGCTCGTCGATGGTCTGGAGGACTTGCTCCATTTTTGAACTTGCTATGGTCGACTCGGGCATAACCAGCTTGGGATGGCAACACGCTCGCCGTAAACGCATGATTTCTGCCAAAATCTTCAGGGTTTTCGGTTTACCATCATCGGCTTCACTCAAGATCTCAACGGCACGAAGTCGAACTGCTTCGTAAAAAGCGGCTTCCTCGTTGGACGGTTCAATCCTCAGCGTCATTTCCGTTCTTGGCGGCAATTCAGCCAGGACTTGAGCTTTGGTACGACGTAGGATGAAGGGCGCAACCAGTCTCTTGAGTCCCTGCCGAGCAATTCGGTCGCCATCGCGTTCGATCGGAACTGCAAAGCGACTTTGAAAACTCTCAGCAGAACCCAAAAGTCCCGGGTTGATAAAGTCCATCAGGTTCCATAATTCGCCCAGGTGATTCTCCATCGGCGTACCTGTTAGCAGGAAGCGACAGTTGGAGGATAGCCGTTTGGCCGCTTTGGAACGTTGCGTTGCGGCGTTCTTAATCGCCTGTGCCTCGTCGAGGAGCAAGGTATTGAAGGCGACCTTTTCCAACTGCTTAATCTCGTTTTGCATCAAACCGTAGGAACACAGCAACACGTCGCGAGCCCCAAGCGAATCGAGCAGTTCAGCGCGGGGCGATTCAGCTAGAATTCTTGGCTGCAGGGTCGGAGCAAAACGTATGAGTTCATCATTCCAGTTATGGATCACCGACGTCGGAGCAACAACGATCGCCGGTCCGTCTGCGGCGCGATGCAGCAAGATTGCGATCGCTTGAATAGTCTTACCCAAGCCCATGTCATCAGCTAAACATCCGCCAACTCCCCAAGCGGCCAAACGCTGCATCCAAGCAAGCCCTTCTTGTTGATAAGGACGCAGATCGGCTTGAAGCGTCTCGGGGATTTGGAGGCTGATTTCGGTCGCTTCGCGCATCCGCTTTAGGCAGTTCTTCCAATGGGCATCTGTCGTGACTTTGATCTCGCCGAGGTCTTCGAGCAGGGCAGCATGAACGGCTGCGAAACGCAGCTTGCCTTTGACAGCGCGTCCATCGCCAAACATTCGCAATTCGTCGATGCGTTTTCGAAGGTTATTGGTCAATGCCAGAAACTCTCCATCGCCCAGCTTGATGAATCGGCCTGGAGACGCCGAAACTAACTCGAACAACTGCATTAGATCGATCGCACGCTCGCGATCTAGTTTGAGTTCCCCCGAAGCGGCAAACCAGTCTCGATCGCGAGCGATACGAACTCGCATCATCGACTCTTGGGCCAAACCAGCCAATCGCAGCGATCGCCCTTTGGGCCAATGAATAGTCACGCTGTCGCTCTGCGTTAACGGTTCTAAGTCCAGTAGCAATTCGAGGGCTTCAATCGGCGTGGCAAATGTCGCAGACCACGCTTGGGTTAGGTGACCGGGCAAAGTTTCGCATTGATCGATCAACGCTTGTGCCTGTTTGACTTCAAGTGACAAATCGCGCTGGGCCGAAGTGGCTTCGCCGTCAATCGTGGCGAATAAAGTTGTTCCTCCTTCACCCGGGCGACACGTCGGACCTGTCGCGCCAAAAGGCTGGACGTAGAACTCGGCGCGCAAGCCATCCCCACTGGGCAACAAATGCACATGGGGTCGCGGATCACCTGCAACTTTTTTCGCAGGAGTGCCGCCCACATTTCCACTGGCTGGAGCATCGCTAGGTTCGGACGACTTACCGCGATCCATGTCTATCTCGGAATGGATCGTTACTACGGAAGCTAGTTGCGTGATCGTTTCGATAACTTTAGCCGAGGCAGACTCGGGTACTCTTAGGGCCTTACCTAACATACTCTGCAACGTGAGGTGCACATTAGTAAAGATCGAAACTGAAAGTTGAAAGGGACCAGTCTTTTCGAATTGCGCTTCGCTTGCATTAGTTGGCATTGGATCAAGGAACAACTCAATCCGCGAATCTTCGAGTTTGCGCACGACCAACGAAATCGGTCTCTCGATGATCTCCAGGGGTTGTTCACGGTGGTTGGGTAGAAAGATCCTTGGGTGCCCGACAATTGCCCGCAAGCCGGCAGGGTTTTCGAAATAGGTATGGGTTTCTGCGTAGCCGTAGGAGTTTCGCTCAGTCGACTGCCTAAGGGCCTGACAAAGGACTCGATCTTCAGGTGTCAGGAAGTCAAATTCTGGTCCAGCGTGATCTTGGTATAACCGCGACAACGCGATTTTGCGTCCCTTGGACCACTCCGAACCTTTGCGATTTTGCTGAAAGACATCCAATTGAAAATCATGCCGGTTATGGTGAATTTCAAAGATCAATCGATCCGTGGGCTCCGCATTAGCGCCTTTGGCGCTGCGGGGTGTATTCTGACCGCCTAGCATCGCAATTGCCTGTAGCGTACGCGACCAGGCCGGCTGGGGCTGAACGCAATCCATCAAGCTGGCCGTCTTGCATTGCTGATGCAATTGTTCCACAAGCGGTTGTAGCATATCCGCGGTCGCAAGTTTGGATCGGCCTGCGGCTGCATAAGTTTCGGCGGCTAACCAAAGGCATCCACTTGAGTGAAACAATTTGGCCGATTCGCTGAGTCCGTTAATCTGCACGCGAACGTCCTCATCAACTGCTAGCCAAGACTGCATGTAACCCGCAGTCCATTTGGCGAGCGTAGAGTTTGCTAGAGAGCCCAGTTCCGACAGCAGTTTACCTGCCTTGCCGGGCGACCTGATGAACATCAACCCTTGCTGAGCGACGGTGAAGGCGCTAACGTAAGGTGTCCTACCTGACTTCAGCGTACTCATCGTTGCCTTGAGCGCTTGCTCCGAGCTTACACTTGGATCGCCTATGAATGCACCGAGCAGAGCGACCAATGAGGGCAAGCGTCCCAGTTTTGTTAGGCTCCTCGCGCTAGCTCGACTAGAGAGCGTGTCCGCGAGCAAAGCGAACGCCTCGCGAAAGTCGCCGCTGAACAATCGCAAACAGCCCTCGACGTCCCGCATCTTACCGCCAGTTTGCGATCCAATTCGCTCTAAAAGCGGCCGGTCTCCTGACGCTAAAGCCCACTCGAGCAACTGCGGCAATAAGTTGACCGGAAGGGAAGTTTCCTTATCGAGTAGTTGCCGAAACGCCTGCATTGCAGCTGGGTCGGTTTCGCCCTCGGCAATCCAACCTGGAATAACGAATGAAAAGTATCCAGATCGCAGCTCAGGTGTCAGTTGCTGATAAGTCCTCTGACAGAATGGAGACAGCAACGGAAGACTTGCGTCGGGAATCTCATCACGCGAGGCGTTCCAAGCATCGGCCTTGTGCGTGTAAAACTCCACATAAAAATCGAGCACTTCGAGCCGTTGAAGCCATGAGAGTTGAGGCTTGCTCGCGAGCGACAATAACTGCTCAGAGTGTTCACCAAACACTCCCTCGCGTACGATTCTGTCCATCAGGACTGTCGCGGGCCTCCCGTCCTTGCTTGTGAGTATTCCGGCCTTAGCCCAGGTATCGAGCAACTCCCTTACAAAAGTCTGGGTCAAAGCTCGGCCATCGTTCCGCTTGAGCTTAAACGATCTAGCTTTATCTGCGAGACGATAGTAGCTCGCAGTCTCGTGTTGAAATGCGAGCACTTGCAGTAATGACTTGCCAAGCTTGTCCAAACGGTCGTATTTGTTTTGTAGTGCGTTCATACAGGCATTTTGCCCAGCCTGAGCCTCTTTGAGAATCCGGCCTCGCAGTTTGGGAGAAAAACGGCCGTTTCACGCGGATCGCCACCGAGATTACAGAACCTGCAGGCTTAATTGACGTCGATAGAGCTGATATCATGGCCTGCTGCTCAAATTCAAGTGAATTCGTTCTCCGATTCCGCCCAACTAGAATCAGCTAACAGCCCGCGAGAGCGGAGGCACTTCGCAAGGCGTGCGTATCTTAAACCGAGATGCAACGATGACTCTACAGACCAACCCGCAATTGGAACTTGCGTTTCAGTATGTTAGCGAGACTTCGACCAATATCTTTCTGACGGGTAAAGCTGGTAGTGGGAAGACTACTTTTTTGCGTCAGGTTAGGGAACAGGTTAGCAAGCGGATGGCAGTGGTCGCTCCGACGGGAGTGGCTGCGATTAATGCCGGCGGGATGACTATCCACTCTCTCTTTCAGCTTCCTTTTGGTTTGCATGTACCCGATAGCCATCGACGCGAGGAGCAGCGTAAATTCTCGCGGCAAAAGCTAAACCTGATTCGCAGCCTCGATCTGCTTGTGATCGACGAAATCAGTATGGTACGCGCCGATTTGTTGGATGCAGTGGATGACGCGCTGCGACGCTTACGCAGTAATGATCAACCTTTCGGTAACGTTCAACTGCTGATGATCGGTGACTTGCACCAACTGCCTCCCGTGGTCAAACCCGAAGATTGGGAAACACTGTGCAAGTACTACGAAACCCCCTATTTCTTTGGCAGCTTGGCCCTCAAGAAGACCAACTACGTTTCCATAGAACTCAAGCACATCTATCGCCAATCGGATCTTACCTTTATCGATTTGCTCAACAAGGTGCGCGACAACCGCTTGGATGAAGCCACTTTGCGAACACTGAACAGCCGCTACGTAGCTAACTTCAGGCCTCCACCCAAAGCGTCTTACATTACCTTGACGGCTACCAACGCTGTCGCCAACGAAATCAATATCCGCAGCCTCGCCAACCTGCCTGGACAATCGCATTTTTTTGCCGCTGAGATCAAGGGTGATTTCCCAGAGAGCTTTTTTCCAACTGAGCAAGAGTTGGAATTCAAAGTGGGAGCGCAAGTCATGTTCATCAAGAACGATTTGCAACCCGAAAAGCAGTACTTCAATGGCAAAATCGGCCAGATAGTCGATATCGGAGAGGAGGGGATCGCCGTACGCTGTGACGGGGACAGCCACGATATCCAAGTCATGCCCGCTGAGTGGCAAAACGTAAAGTATGTGCTCAACGAGTCGACCAAGGAGATTGAAGAGCAGGTGCTGGGCACGTTTGTCCAATATCCACTCAAGTTGGCATGGGCGATCACAATCCACAAGAGCCAGGGTCTAACCTTCGAGAGAGCGATTATCGATGCGCATGCCGCCTTTGCACATGGCCAAGTCTATGTGGCGCTAAGTCGTTGCAAGAGCTTCGAAGGAATCGTACTCCGATCACGGATCGACTACTCGAGCGTGAAGACGGATCCAGTCGTCCGCAGCTACACCGCAGATGCAGAACGCAACTTGCCTACCGCAAGCCAACTGGACCAAGCGAAACGAGAGTTGCAAAAGCGTTTGATCGAGGACCTTTTCAGCTTCGAAACGATTGCGCATAGCGTCAGCCGATTGCGAAGCACTTACCAAGAGCACCGAAGTACGTTAAGCATTAAAGCCTTTGATCAAGTGTGTGAACTGGCAGAGCGTGTGCATGAATCGCTGACCACCATCACCGACAAATTTCAGCCACAATTAAGAGAGTACCTAGAGCAAGCTTGCTTGCCGGCATCCCACCCGATCTTGCGCGAGCGTTTGCAGAAGGCCGTCAAGTACTTTACAGAGAAACTCGGTGGCCTGATGGACCAGTTCAGGGCTGTCCCCAAGCTGACCGATAATCCAGCCGTGCGTCAGTCAGTCGTTGCACACTCCGAGCGATTGCTGAAACAATTGTTCATCAAACAAGCAAGCTTCGCAGCGTGTCAAAATGGGTTTTCAACCACCGCTTACATGCTCGCTCAATTCGATGCCGAACTGGATTTCCAGAATAAGTTCACGCAGGACGCTCATGTGGATGTGATTCCCGAGGGCATTTCGCATCCCGACCTATACACTCAGTTGTTGAAGTACCGGCGGCAAATGGCTGAAAAGAGTGGCATTGGGCCTCGCGCAGTCCTGACTTGCGAATCGTTACGAGAGTTGGCAACGGTACTTCCAACGAGCCAAAAAGCCATTCGAAAAATCCGCGGCATCGCACGTAAACGGCTTGCACTCTATGGTTCCGATATCGAGTCGATTATCCAACAGTACTGCACCGCAAACAGGATTTCTCCTAGCACCTCTGCCCAGAACAAGCAAGGAATGTCCATCCCAGGTTCGGTCACTCAGCAAACTAGTTTCGCGATGTTTCAGTCGGGCAAATCAGTAATCGAAATTGCCAAAGAGCGAAGCCTGAGCATAAGCACTATTCAAGGCCACCTAGCGCATTACGTGGAAGAAGGCGAAGTCGACGTTCATCGCCTGTTAGCTCCAGAGAAGCTGCGAGAGATCGAGGAGTATTGCGAAGCACACCCTAGCGCTACCCTCGGCGACGCCAAGAATCATTTCGGGTCTAAATTCAATTACGGCGAATTAAGGCTTGCCTTAAGTCACCGGACTAGTCTGCAAGGCCGCTGATGCGGCAAGTGGAGCGTCAAACTAAAGCATTAGGATTAGCCGCAGTGCGCTAGCACAGGTTGCCCCGGCGAAAACCGGACGCTAGCGCGTTCCGGCTGATATTACAAACCCTAAAATTAAGCTGTGACAACCCACAAGCGACCCATAGGCTATTTGGTCACTTCGGCTCGTTTCGGCAACACCCAATTCTTTCGTGGATAATGACAGGTATAGCCACCTGGATTGTGCAACAAGTAGTCTTGATGCTCGGGTTCTGCCTCCCAGAAGTCACTGGCGGGTTCGACTTCCGTCACGACCTTCCCTGGCCACAAACCAGATGCGTTCACATCCTCAATGGTGTCCAACGCTACCTTCTTCTGTTCGTCACTTGTGTAATAGATTGCCGAGCGATAAGACAGTCCGCGGTCGTTCCCTTGGCGATTTTTGGTAGTCGGATCATGGATCTGAAAAAAGAATTCGAGCAGTTTACGGTAATCGGTTTTGCTCGGGTCATAAACGATCTCGATCGCTTCCGCGTGTGTGCCGTGGTTGCGATACGTCGCATTCTTCACGTCGCCGCCTGTGTATCCAACTCTCGTTGAAACAACACCCGGTAGTTTGCGGATCAGATCCTGCATTCCCCAAAAACAGCCGCCTGCCAAAATTGCTTTTTCAGTATTCATTTTCGCCCCTATCACTTTTGCTGGTTTCGAATCGGTGTCCTGAGATGGAGCCTGAGCATGTGCATACGATGCCGTGATGGCAATAAACGCGCACAAGACCTCACCCAGTCCCTTGAGTATTGTCCACCAACTAGTCGTAACCATCTTTTGAAACTCCTGCAGTAACAATCATCCCGGTAAACCATACTGTATAGACTCGCCAACTTCGGAAATCTTACAAGGATGAGCAAAACAAGTCCAATTCGTTTTCAGTTTAGTGGGAAAGGAAAGCCCAACGCGCAGCTTTTGAACAACATACCAGTTGCGATATTTGTTGCTTCGAAACGATCCGGACGACGTTTTGCTTGGTTTTTCGTAACCCGAAGCGTTAGCGAGGGACCTTTCTGCATCGTCAATTCGACACTGTAACTCGGTCCCTCGCTAACGCTTCGGGTTGCGACAGCCCGAAACTCGCAACTCCAAGAAGCCTCCGGTTCGTGCTCTTACATACTATTTCGAACTGGGCACTATTTCGACAGTTCGCCCTTGGCCGACGTCATATTGTGCAAAGCGATCGATGAGCATGTTCTTTGCTTGGTTAACTCGATCGGCGGCTGTGGCTGGTCCGTAGAC
>JANRMD010000407.1:0-4938 GCA_033761895.1 Pirellulaceae bacterium
CGGTGGAATCGCGGCTTTTCAGCTAAATCACCGCGTTAAAGCACTCTCCCGCGCCGCCCGCTCGATTTGCAAGCTCTGCTTGCAAACCGAGCGGGCGGCGCGGGAAGTATCGGTCAACTTTGCAGTTAGCTAATCAGTCATCGCTCCACCTAGCAAGCTAGGATGGTGGCGATCGGCGATAAGTGTCCTCAATTTTAGGGTTTGTAATAGCAGCCGGAACGCGCTAGCGTCTGGTTTCCGCCGCGGGAACCGGTGCTAGCGCACTCTAGCGCACTGCGACTAATCCAAATTTAGTGTCGCACGATTGTCCCAATCGTAGCCGCAACAATTGAGACAATTGTGCGACACTCAACCCACACAGCCTAAGTTTCCAATTCGCTTTCAATCTGCTTCAACGCCGTTCTGTATTTGTGCCGTACCTGGTCGTAGGTCAAACCGAGCAGGTCAGCTATTTCAGGAAAGGTATGGTTTTGATGAATGTGCAAGATCACCACTTTGCGGAGCGTATCGTCCAAGCACTTGTACAATGCGCTGCGGACTCGAGAGCGTTCTTCCTCGCGCTGTGCGATGGAACTTGCTGAGGAAGTCTTGGCGGCGATCTCGTTCACAACGTCTGACGATTGAACTAAGTTGTCCGGGTTTCTTTTGAGTGCCTTTCTGTCGCGGTACAGATTGTTTAGTATCGAGCGAGTTGTCTTTCGGAGCCAAGCTTCAAACCTCAAGTTACGCAGCAGTTCGTCCCCCGGCTCAGACGTGGCTTGCCCAGACTTAGCTTGCTGGGAGTTGGCCTGCTGGAGACCTTCCGAATCGAGTCCTTTGAACTGCGTTATCCGCTTCCAAACTTGCAACGTGACTTCTTGCACCAGATCCGTGTGACTGAGGTCTGGGCTCTGGAGCGATTCGTACGCGAAGCATTCCTGTTCGATGGAGCTCCGGTATTGGTCGATGAGGTGTTTGTAGGCTGCGTAGTTGCCATCCGTTGGGTCTTTCATTCCGTTCGTCATTCCTCACGGCGAGTTAATTAAGAAGACACTGTTCCGAACGAAAGTGGCGTGAAAAAATTGAAATTGGTAGAGGTGGCTGTTGGCAATCCCCAATCGTGACCAATTTTCGACTGGGCAGTTTACGCAAAGGGCGATTGGCTTGCAAATTGCCTCCCCATCTTTTGGGAAATTTGGGAATTTTTCGCCGCTCTTGTGGTTGGCTTGCGCGTTTCACAACCTGGCTCACTACGGCTACAATCGCCACTTGAATTCAATTTTCACCGGTTGCACTTAAACGGACGTTCACCTCGAATTGCACTTTATGAATGATTTTGATGGTTTTGGTTCGGATGCGGATGAGAATTTCGGCGACGAGTTGTTGATCGATTGGGACCAGATCTTTATGCGCCGGGCTTGTGAATTAGCCGAGCAAGCCGCCAGGGAAGATGAGGTCCCGGTGGGTGCAATTATAGTCCGGGCGAACAAAGTTATCGGAGCGGGCTGGAACCAACGCGAAGCGCTGAAGGACCCGACCGCGCACGCCGAGATGATCGCTATCACGCAGGCGGCAGCCGCAATCGAGAGTTGGCGGCTTGAGGAATGTACGTTGTACGTTACGCTGGAGCCCTGTCCGATGTGCGCTGGAGCGATTGTGCAATCGCGCATTCCACGCGTAATTTACGGGGCGGCGGATCCAAAGGCAGGAGCGGTCGATTCGCTGTTCAAGCTGCTGGATGATCCGCGGCTGAATCATCGAGCCCGCGTTACGGCAGGCGTCATGGCTGACACCTGCGGAGCGATGCTGAGCGAGTTTTTTCGCCAAAAACGGCAACTAGGCAAAAAGTAAATCGATGGCTGACAACGCAACTGAACCGCTTTTGGATCCAACGCTACTGGTGCGAGTGAAGCTTAAGGCGCACCAGATTGACCGCAAATACGCACTGCGACCGGAGACCCTGCCCGATGAGGCTATTCTCCCCAGTCTCAGCGCAGAGTTGGCAGGTGAGCCGAAGTTTGCCCAAGTTCGCATGGCGATCGGTATCAACGCCCTATTCTTTCAGCTGGATGTGCAAGGCAAGAAGCAATTGCCGTGGTGCCGCGAATCGCGTCTTGAGGACAGCGATGGGTTGCATGTGTGGATCGATACTCGCAATTCACGCGATATTCATCGTGCCACGAAGTATTGTTACCGGCTTGGTTTCTTCGCCATGGGACGTGGCCCCAAAGCGGATTTGCCGTTTGCGGGTTGGGCGCCAATCAATCGAGCCCGCGATAATTCGCAGCCTCCCCCCGATGATTTGATGGTGGTTCGCGCTGCGATTCAACCCGATCGATATCGGGTGGTGGCATCGGTGCACTTTGAGGCACTAGCGGGGTTCGATCGTCAGGATTTTCCGACCCTTGGTTTCTATTATGGGGTGCAAGATCGCGAACTTGGTTGGCAATCGCTTGCACTTCAACCGACATTTCCGGTCGCGGAAGATCCGAGCCTTTGGGGACAACTACAGATAACCGGTTAAATGCGGATGAGGCTCAAATCATGGAATCTATCGAAGGCAAAGCGCTGGTTGCATCGCCGTATCTGACGGAGCGAAACTTCATGCGCTCGGTGGTTTACATTTTGCGTCACGACGAGAACGGCGCCTTTGGCTTGATCTTGAATCGCCCTACGGAGCTAACTGTCGGCGATCTGATGGAGCGGTTTACGGATGAGCCCTACACCGACCCTGAACCTATCTATAACGGTGGACCAGTGGAAGGTCCGCTACTGGTCGTGCACGATCGAGCGGAAGGGGCTGAACCGGAAGACTTTGAAGCCTGCGCTGAGTTGGGTTTGTATGTGGCTACGGATCAAGCTGAGATTCTGGATATTTGGGAACGGGGAAGCTGCCGCTATCGGTCCTTCGATGGCTATTCAGGTTGGAGCGCGGGGCAACTCGAATACGAACTGAAAGCGGGCGGTTGGTTGGTATGGGACGCTCCACCAGACGCTGTATTCGCTGACCCCGAAACGATGTGGAAGCAAGCTGTACAACAAATCGGTCGCGAAATTCTCGCTGTGCAAATCGACACATCACGGATCCCAAGTGATCCCCACACGAACTAATGCAAGATTCAACTGAGCAGCTAGCCAATCGCTGGCGATGCAAGCTCGCCACTCGCTTCTAGCCTCTAGTGGATTGTCACAGCTTAATTTTAGGGTTTGCAATATCAGCCGGAACGCGCTAACGTCGGTTTTCGCCGCGCGAACAGGTGCTAGCGCACTGCGGCTAATCCTAATGTTTACGTGTGACGCTCCACTTGCTTCTCGCTTCTCATTTACGGGAACTGCCTTAGAATGATCGGCGTCCATGATGATGCGTCGATCGAATCTCTTCAGGAAGCGAATCATGTCTACAGCTCAGCGTCTATTGGCAGTATTGTCTATCGTTTTGGGAGCAATTATGTCAACTGGCGCGATCATCGCCACGCAAAACGGCGAACCTGAACAGCGGATGCAGCGGGCTAAACAGTTGACCGAGCAGGGAAATTGGAAACAAGCGAGCGACATTTACGCAAAATTAGCGCTCGATCCGGCGGTGGAGGGTGAGCTTGCAGCCCGCGCGTTAAACGGTCAAGTCCAGTGCCAAATGCAATTGAACCGAGTCGATCAATTGGACGAAACGCTCAAAGCCGTTTTGGCAGCACGACCGAATGACTGGCAAGTTCTGCAGAGCGCCGCCCAGTTGCTGATGCAGACGCAGCATCAGGGGATTGTGGCTGATCAGAAATTCACACGTGGTTATTCGCAACGCAACGGCGGTGTGTTCATTCAAACACTAGAGCAGGACCGTTTGCAATCGCTTCAATGGTATCTAGTTGCGATTGAAAAAGCCAAGCAAAGTGGATTGGCTGACGATTCGAGCAAGTTGGGGCAGTTGTATCTTGAATTTGCCGACACGCTAATCCTCGGAAGAACTGGACAGCAAGCGTGGCAATTGCAAGCTGCCACCGACTTAACCGCTAGCCCTAACTACCTGGATCTCGATGCAGTTGGCTATGCGCCAGCCCGATTCGCACCTGCCAATGATGATGTGCCTGTGACCTACAGCGTGCCTGGCTCATGGGAAGCGTCGGTCAACGATGGTCAGCGTTATCGATGGGCGCTTTCTAAAGTCACAGGTTCTAAGGTGACTGGCAAACCGGAAGCGCTGGCTGCCCTGCGTCGTTGGGCGGATTTTCTCAACTCGCAATTCTCCGTTGAAACGCTACAGCAAGATATGTGGTTCTTTCAACGACCCGCCGGTAGTTCCGACAAGGAGCAGGTCGATGGTATCGCCGCCATCCACACGCTGGCCGACGACGAAGCGATCGCCAAATTAAGCACAGGGATCAAGCGTTTTAAATTGGCGGATGAATTCAATCCAATCCATCAGTATAAACTGCTT
Organism: Pirellulaceae bacterium; assembly: GCA_033761895.1. Classification (GTDB taxonomy): domain Bacteria; phylum Planctomycetota; class Planctomycetia; order Pirellulales; family Pirellulaceae; genus Aureliella. Next base: position 4,412 of record JANRMD010000407.1, read on the forward strand.
GCTGCCAGCGAAAGTAAGGAGTATGCGGAACCAGCGCTTAGTGTGCTGTACCAAACATTTTTAGACCGCCGCCAATATCCCAAGGCGGCTGCAATGATGCGCGAGTCCATCGATCGGTTCGGCGCGGGCGAGCAGGGATACAAACTCACGCAACTGAACGAGATCATTCAACCGCGAGTCTCGTTTGACGCTGCTGAAGCCCAAGTCGCAGGCAAACCGACTGAGTTGAGTCTCAGGTTCCGCAATGCGAATCAGATCGAATTCACAGCCTGGTCGGTCGACGTTGAAAAACTGTTTGCGGATACGAAGCAAGCGTACAGGCAACTTGCCAACCAACAGAAACCCAATTTCGGCGGCGTACCCGACCGCTACCCACCGAATTTGGAATCGCCGGGCGAGATTTTTTCTCGACCCGAGATTGATCGCTATGTCAAAGGACAAGCGGCCAATTGGCAACAGGCGCTTGAACCGCGCGAAAACCACTGGGATCGTCGCATACAAGCCAAAACGCCGCTGGTCAAAGCGGG
>JANRMD010000408.1:0-1854 GCA_033761895.1 Pirellulaceae bacterium
CCATGCGATCCGCAGCGCGTTTAGCTCGTCAGTTGACATACCACCGGGACAAGCCCGGTGGAAACTCTGCTGACGCAAACAATCACATAGCTGCTGCGGTTTCTGATAGCTCCAGGCGAACATTGGTAGCAGCACGAACGGTAAAAATGACCAAGCCCGAGCAGTAGACTCAACGCAAGTCAAAACGGCCGATCGAGGGCTTTGTGTCCAATCGTTTGTTATTGCCTTTCTGAATGCCGATGAGATTAAGAGCATTCAGAAAAAGTAGTATAGTAAATCCGACGGCCAGAAGGGTAGCAAGTACGAATTCCAAACGGAACAGAATCGGATTCTCTGAACGCCTAACGGTATACCAGTTTGTTTTGATCTCACCTCTCGTAAAGACATCAGCAAGCAGTATCGCCAAGACTGCGCCGATTGAAGTCGCACCAATTCCTCTGAGCCAATATGTTTCAAAGCAAAACAAGAATACAAATCCAAGAATGAACAACGGGATCGCAACCATTGCCCATCCATGTTCTATCCGCAGATAGTTGAGATAGACCAATTTCCAATTCTTGTCGCGCACGTTCATTCGGCGATTTTCAACTGGCTTCTGTTCGCATCTGGAAGTTGTCGGCTCGTACCAATGGGCAATAACGCTAGCGGTAACCCAGCCGCCGCGTTTGATGTTTGATGCAAGTAACGACGCTACCGGCGGCTTGGGTTCACCGCCTGGTTATCTTCACGCTGTTGATAGCCTTGCCAGCAACTTCCCTTTCGAGTCGTCCTCGATGTACACCGTACTTTTCCAAATGAAGAATTGTCCGTCGAACGATGGCGTTTCACAAGACGTATGGAATACCCACAAATCCGGAGTGTCGAGAGCTGCTAGTGCTTCGGCAACTAACCTGATGTAGTCACCGCAAACAATGCGATCAGAATAGATTCCGCCGCAGACGTGATAATGGTGCGTATAATCCGAGCCGATTTCGTAGTCATCAACCTCCTGCCAGTTCTTTTTTAGCTTGTCAGCAATCGCGCCTTGAGCGTTCCATACTAAGCGGGCGAACTTCAACTCATCCTCCTCCCCTTCCACCTTCACAGGCGCGCAAGCGAACCTGTATTCTCGCATGAAGTCAGATTCGTTGAGGACGCGAAAGTTCAGCATTCTGTCTGTGTGTTGTGAAGATAACGACCGCGATCACCCCGTCGCGGCGAAAGATTTTCCATTGTCAAAACGCTCAGCTCCGCGACTGGGGTGCATCGCTTGGTTCGTCGCATCCTTACGTGCTAAATCCAGTTTACCGTATGCATTCGATCAGACATCATCAATCAGCCGCCGGACTCTGACTTTCGTTTTCCGAATGTACCTGGTTTGTCCAGCCAGCATACCAGTAGTGCCCCGAAAGCTCCTTGAGACGTTCCGTTAAAACTGTAATCGATTGATCTAAGCACTGCGAGTATGCGTCCATGCCTGACAAGTCTCGAATAGCTGAAAGTTCGTCCGCTTGTTCAATAACGGCCATCACGTCTTCGGGAAAGTCCGAGCTCTCTAGCAAGCACTTAAATCTCGGACGGCCGATCGTCCAAGCTGCCGCGTCGGGACTCCAAGCTTTTGACCGAATTGCTTCAAGCGTACCGAGTACAAGACATAAAGCGAATGCTTCAAGTCCTTCCTTGGAGACCTGGAGATTGTGGTTGTCAGTTGGCATGTATTCAGTCGACGAACGACCGCGATCAGCCGGTTCGAGGGGATTGGGTGTTTAGTAAGCGCGACGTTACCGAGAACTCGGTTGCATCGCTTTGTTCGTGGTGCAGTCGGGAGTGGTTGATCGGCAGCCTATTGTCTCGACGCTGGTTTGATCGTAGCAG
>JANRMD010000409.1:0-25912 GCA_033761895.1 Pirellulaceae bacterium
GCTCGGCAAAGATATGGAGAGATGGCAATCTCTTGGTCAGAACGCTGGTTGAGAATGGAGAACCGATAACGGCAGGTGCCCTTTCAAGCGATGGCACAACCCTTGCCCTCGGGTTTGAGAATGGAGTCATTGAGCTGTGGAATACATCCTCCGGTGAAAGGTTGGTGCGATTCGAAGGGGCTCAGCAGGTCACACAGTTAGCCTTCGATGGGAAGTCACAAAACTTGCTCTCGACGGATCTGAACGGAATCGTGCGATTATGGAATTTGGTCTCTCGAAAGGCAACGGAAATCAAAAAACAGCCAGGCAGTTGCGCGGCAGTGCTGTCGCGCGATAGTCGCTTCGTCTTGCTCTACAACACGTACACTCAGACAGATTCAAAATCAACGGCTGGAGAGACACAGCCTAAAGCGAATGTGATTGTGCATGTTTTGGCAACTGGGACCAATAACGCGATTCCCAATACATCTGGAGCAGTCACAGGTGCCGTCTCGAGCGACTCCAGCCAGCTTGCACTCGTCTATGAGGATGGCAGCTTGGGGCTCTTCAAGCTTTCCCAGGATGGCCTCGCCGAGTCGCAAAAGAAGATTGTTTTGCCAGGACAAAAGTTTACCAATAGTTGTTTTTCTTCGAGCGGTAATCTGCTGGCGGCTGCTACAGGTTATGGGCTGTCGCTATGGGATGTGACCACTGGAATTGAGCAGCATCGTGTTGTGCTTGATGCGGATGCTCATCTCCTATCAGTTGACCAAGTCCGAGGCGAAACTTGGAACCCCTTCTCACCGGATGATCGTTGGTTGGGCCTGAATTCGATGGAGAAGATACTTGTTCGCCCGGTGGATCCCGCCAAGGCTGCCGCCGAATTGGAGGTTCGTGCTTTAACCCAGTCTGAAAAAGAACAATTCCGGGTTGGCCTCGATGAGTTGGTCGACGTCCAAACCGATTGAATTGTTCTTTGAACCTGTTAGATAAGCCACGTCGTTGATTTTGGGGCTAGCGACGTGGACAGCAATTGGTGGGTGGGCAGGTGGCTGTAGGGGCTTCAATTACCCAAACGCAGACCCATGCTCGCTTGCATGGTTCCTTTGCCTCGCAAAGCTTCGTTTGCGCTATCTTGATTGCCTCGCAACGTGTTGGCCCAGAAGTAACGAATTCGAAGCCGTCAGTGCCATCGCAGTAGAAGAGCTTGCCTTTGACCCGCCAAGTACCGCCCATTGCCATAGTCCTTTTGATGATCATGCCGTCAAGGCTTAGTTCAGCATAAGGACATAGGATTATCTCGACCCGCGTTTGGCGAATATCATCCACATTCTCCTCGCCACCGCAATGCGCGTTAGCATTGACGATAGCGTCGGCATATGCCAGCTCTGGCGTCTCACCATAGCCGGGAACGGTTGCATAAGAGCTGCTTCCCTTGCACTTTACACCAACACATGTCTTAATTAAGTCTGTGTGAACTTGGAGGGGCGACACGCCCGCTTGCTGTTGACTTTCCTGCGCATGCAACGCCAAAGTGACGTTAAGCGTAAGACAAAGGAACAGCAAAATGGAAACAGTCTGCAGTGTGGAGCCGAGTTTTCTCATGCTGATTCTCCAGTTTCTAAACTACGATTCGACTAGGGGCAAATAACGTCAAATGCATACAGAGAGACAAGCGAATGAATAGCAATCGCTCTTCAAAGTTTTGCAGCATTCAGGATAAGCCTAGCCGTACTTTATCGAGAGTCAACATATTGGATGTTTTGCTTGCCGCGAAACGCGAGAAACTACAGTTGTAAGCCGCTCGGGCGGCCCCATTTGCGGGGTGCTGTGGGCATTAATATAGTCATCGATTTAAACTGCTACGAGATTATTAATTGATTTATGAGCAGCCTCAATTAAACACGGAAGAGATGCATGATGCGATTTGTGGCGATTGATTTTGAGACGGCGAATAACCGAGCGGATAGCGCATGCCAGCTGGCGGCTGTGGTGGTGCAGGAAGGGAAGATTGAGGCGGAACGTAGTTGGTTGATTCGGCCGCCAAGGATGTACTTTTCACCTCGTAACATTTCAATACACGGGATTCGGCCCAAAGATGTCGAGTCGGCTCCTAGCATGGCGCGCGTGTGGAACGAACTGCAACCGTTGCTCGAGGGCGAAGTCGTTATCGCTCACAACGCTCGTTTCGATATTGGCGTTCTCGTCAGTAGTCTGCAAGCTTTCGACGTGGCCTGTCCCGATTTGGACTTTACCTGCACGCGGTCATTGGCGCGCGGGGCTTGGCCGGGCCGTACAGGATACGGTTTAAAGCCACTGGGGAATTGGCTAGGTGTTTCCTTTAAGCACCATGATGCCCTCGAGGATGCTCGATGCTGCGCAGCGATTGCGTTGGCAGTTGCCAAAACGTGCGAACAAAGTGAACTAGCTGCGGTGGAGCAAGCGCTGGGTGTTCGGCGCGGCAATTATCGACAAGGAGTGATCACTTCCCCGCGATCTACGCGTACCAAACGCACCGATGCCGGCGAAGGCTGGGGAAGAACGTCCGCCGATCGCTGGGGATTCCCGCTTAAAGGCGCCGCAGCCAAAGCGGGCGTGGATCCGCATCTGGTCATGTCAGCCTCTGCGGGCGAGTTACCTTTGTCTGGACGCAAGTTTGTGTTTCTCGGTCCACTTCGCGGTTTGAGTATCTCCGAAACCACTCAACTCGCTGAACGATTGGGCGCAACATGCCAAGCCAACATCACGCCTGAAACAAACTACGTAGTTGCCTGCGGCAGTTCACTAGAAGATGCAGGCCAATTGGTTTGCAACTCACTGGCCAGCAATTCACTGGCCAGCAATCAACAGCAAACTTCGCAGGTTTCCAATCCGCAAGGGATTCGCCTACTGAGCGAACGTCAGTTTTTGGCACTCATACCTGGCGGCAAAGCCTCCACGCGACGATAACCGTCTCTTCCCTCGCAGCGAGGACGCCCAATAATAATCGGATTCTGTCTTATTGCTATTTGTCGCACAGCCCAGGCAGAGCCTGCCGAAAATGTCGAGGCGGAGCCTCTGGAGCAGTGCGTTCCCAGGCAGAGCCTAGGAACGAGAGCCAACTTGTAACTTTTGTTCCTCTTCAGGCAACACAGTCACGAACGAAGGAACTCCCCATCGCCCCGGTACTCCGGGGGAGAGGGGGACGGGGGGTGAGGGGCGTCCGGTCTGGAGTAAGCGGCTTTCTCAATGGTTACTCGAGACGGTAGCACAAGGTCTTACTTAAATTGGCTTAACTTGGGATTGCCCCTCACCCCCAACCCTCTCCCCCGAGTACCGGGGCGAGGGGAGCCACAGCGTTTTCACTTGTCGATTGCGTTGACGCAAAACGAAGCTGTAACAAAACTCTCGCTAGAGATTTTTGAAAGATTGTTATTTGTCGCACAGCCCAGGCGGAGCCTGCAAGGCATTGGGTTCCCAGACAGAGCCTGGGAACCAGATGCTAGAAAGTGAGTGCCATTGGGCGAGGACGCCAGCGCTGCAAAACCTTTGGCGTCAAACAAGCCACAGCAGCACAGCTGCGCCGACGATCAGGCGGTAGATCGCAAACGGTGCAAAGCCGTGCTTTCGTACCCAGCCCATGAACCAGGCTATCACGGCCAGAGCGACCACAAAACTGACGGCAAAGCCAACCGACAGCACGCCCCATTGATGCGTTGAAATGGGAGTTTCGTTTTCCAATACGAACTGCAGCATCTTGAATGACGTAGCGGCGAACATAACTGGAATCGAAAGAAAGAAACTAAACTCAAGCGCAGCGGTGCGCGACAAACCAGTGACTTGCCCACCGGCGATCGTAGCCATCGATCGACTTGTGCCTGGTAATGCTGCTGCGAAGATTTGTGTAAAGCCAATCATCAGTGACTGCTTAAGGCTCATGCTTTCCATGTCCAAAGTCGTCGCACGCGAACTGTAAACGCGGTCAACTAACCACATGACGACACCTCCCACGATCAGAGCCCAACCGATCACCTGCAAGTTCTCAAGCTTGTCGCCAATCTGATCATCGATTAAAAAGCATGGTACAGCTGTCACCACAAAACTGATGATCACCAAAGCCAATGGATGGTTCCACCAGGTGCGATCACCCGACTTACCCTTGGGGTAGCTTTTGATGAACTCAAGGATACGGCTGCGAAAGTAAACAACGACGCTAAGGATTGCGCCAAGCTGGATGACGATTGCGAACATTTTCCAGTAACTGTCATCCAAATCGACTCCCAGTAACTTCTGTGCAATACGAATGTGCGCTGTAGAACTCACTGGCAAGAACTCGGTCAGGCCTTCGACCACACCGATAATTGCGGCTTTTAGATAGTCGTTCAATTTGTTCTCAATGGTACAGGGGTGCGGTTGGTATGCGGCTATAGCAAGTCGCAAAAAATGAACCGCAATCTCAATTATGCGCCGACTGCCGGCCGGCTGGGTTCAAAGTAGAGCAGCTTAAGCCGAAAATCGGTTTCGGGAATATTCTCTGGGCGGAAAGTACCGAATTTAGGGAGGATGCGGCACACGAGCAACGCTCATCGCGTGGCGACGGCAGGCGAAGCATTGGTTTCCGCTAGCCAACCGTCGATCAATTCCATCGTCGCAGCATCGAGGTTCAACGACATCGAAAGAGCCGTTTCTTCGATTTGATCGGGACGTTTGGCACCACACAGAGCAACGGCGATTCCCGGTTGCCGGATGGTCCAAGCGATCACCAGTTGAGAAACCGTGCAACCGAGTTCTGCACTTAGGCTTCGCAGTCGATCTAGAAAATTTTGGCTGCGTTGCCACTTCTCTCCTTGATAGATGTCGTAGGTTAAACGTCGATCGCGTGGATCGAATTTATGGTCGCGTTCCATCTTTCCAGCCAGCAGACCCTTCATTAAAACCCAGTAGCAAACACCGCTGATCGAATGCTGCGAGCAGATGTCGCGGATAGCCAGCCATTCACTTTGCTGCAACATGTTAAAAGGTGGCTGTACGGCAACCACTGGGCAAATGGCATGAAATCGGTTTAGTTGATCGGCGTTAACGTTGGAGACACCGGCGTAGCGCGCCCAACCGCGGCCGACGATCTCTGCGAGTGCGCCTGCCGATTCTTCGATCGCAACTGCTGGATCTGGCTGATGCAAATACAGCAGATCTACATGTTCGATGGCTAGTCGCTTCAGTAATTTGGCGGCTTGGTCAATCAGCGTTGCGGGGCGTCCGTCAACCATGCGACGACGGTCTTGATCGTAGTGTGAACCAACCTTACTGGCTAACACGACTTGGTCACGACGATCTGACAAAGCGATTCTCAGTAATCGGTCCGACTCGCCATCATAGCCATACGAAAACGCGGTATCGAAGAAGTTGATACCTGCGGCAAAGGCGGCTTGAAGCGTCTTGATGCTCCATTCGTCTGTCACATCCAATGAAGAGATGCCAGCGATAGGCCAGCATCCAAAGCCGACGCCACTTACCCACAAGTCGGACTTGCCAAGCTGTCGCAGTTGAGCCGAGTTCTTCATCAGACTACCGTATATCCCCGTTGTACCAACTCTTGCGTGAGCACCGCTTTAGCCGCTTCCTCGCCATGCACCAATCGAATCGCTTTAGGCCGCTCACCCATACCTTCAACGAACTTGAGCAGATCGTCTTGGTCGGCATGTGCTGAATAGCTATCGAGCACATGCACCGAAGCGCGGATATCGTATCGATGACCATCTAGTTTTACCCAGTCGGTTTCCTGGATGTAACGCCCAGGAGTTCCGACGGCTTGGTAGCCCATGAAGACGATGTCTGTAGTTGGATCTCCGACAAAGGCTTTGAGGTAGTTCACCACACGACCACCGGCGCACATTCCTCCGGCAGCGATGACAATCGCCGGCCGTCTGGTCTCTTTTAGCATATCGACGCAGTCGCGATGCTCCTCACCTTCATTGATGGTGAACAGGTTATCGAACACCAGTGGTTGGTCGTCGTAAGTGAGGACCTGCTTGGCCTCTTCACTCCAGTACTGACGTAGGTCTTCATAGATCTCGGTGTAACGATTGGCCAGAGGTGAATCGACGATCACATCGACTTTGTGCAACAGCGCGCAACCGCAACGCTGTTCGACACGATGAAAGATCTCATTCATTTCGAACAGCAACTCTTGGGTTCGACCGACACTAAAGGCCGGAATAATAGTGACACCTGAGTTCTCCATGGTCCGGCAGAGGATGTTCTCGAGATGTTTACGGCGTTCTTCGCGACCTGCATGATGCCGATCACCATAGGTGCTCTCAAGAACCAGGAAGTCGGCTTTCTCGGGGCTGGCGGGCTCAGTCAATAATGGTTGGTTGCGGCTGCCTAAATCACCGCTGAATACGAATCGTTCGCCTTTGAATTCGACTTCCACGTACGCCGACCCGAGAATATGCCCCGCCGGTTGCAGACGGATCTCGACTCCACCGTCAATCTTATGCCAACGACCGTACTCCAAGGGTCGCAGCCGACGACGCATGTCCTTCAGAAAACTCTCGATCAATTTCTTGTTACGGGTCACTCCGACCCGCATGGCATCTTCCATCGTCAGCGGCAGCAGTTTGGCCGTTGGTGGGCTGCAATAGATTGGACCATCGAAACCAGCCGCCATTAGATAAGGCAACCTGCCAACGTGATCGACATGAATATGAGTCAGGATGAGGCTTTTAATTCCATCGAGAGGGAAATCGATTTGGGCCTCATCGCGTCCCTTTGCGTCCTCGCCCTGAAACAATCCGCAGTCGATTAATATGGATCGAGTTGAGTCGACGACCAACTGATGACACGAACCGGTGACGCCGTTAAGGGCGCCATGATGAATGACGTGCATGCAATGCCTTTGCCCATTGGGCGAACAACTTGAATAGAGAGGGTCATCAACGTTAATGGTCACCAAGAGCCATCAAGGTACTGGAGTGGACGGCAATTGGCTATCGCCGATCACCATGTATCCACTCCACAGTTTGGGATGCAGGCCACTAACCAACGCTGCAGTTTCTTTTCCACTGGGTAATAAAGCGGGTTCGTCCGCAATCAGGAACTCGTCGGCCCATAACGCAGCCGCTGTTCTTTGCCATGCGAAGGAAGAGGATTCGCGGTTTAATTCTTGCAGATAACGAGACAACGCAACTTGTGAACTCCGACCGCCTGCTGACCAGCGACTGAGCAACGCGGTGCGAGTGCCGTTGTAGAGCAGCGAGCAGGCGGGAATAAACAACTCACGGCCGTCTGCCAAGTTATTCGAACCAGCCGCCGTTTGATATCCGGGGACCAATAGTCGTGCTGGGGCGCGACAAGGGCTTTCAATCCATGAACCCAGCTGCGTAGCTCGCGAACCGTCCAGTAGCAGAAAGTTCGTGTCTAATGGTCGTTGGGCCGGTTCAACTTTCGCCGCAATCAACAACTGCTCCGTCATTAATCTCGACCAGGGAGCAAAGGGGGACAGATTCTTAGCCGTGGTATCGATACGATGTGGGCCAGGTAGATTCGCAGACAATTTTTCAGTCAAGCTCTCGTTGAGCGTTTTATCAGAACTGAAAAACGCAGCTGCCGTGAGCAGTGTTCGCTCTACTTTCGGTGCAGGCAGATTGATCAATGGCAAGCTACCCAAAGTCGGAAGGTAGGTTACCGGGTGCGTTGCCAGCCAGTTGGAATGCGGTGAACGAGTCGATGTAGGGAGCAACTCGAATGGTAAGTACCAGAGCGTTCCATCGGGAACGACAATGATTCGATCTGCCCCACCCACCATCGCTTGAATGTCGGCAGGTAGCAGTTTCGCGTACAGCTTACTTACCGTCTCGCGCCAGGCCGCATCCATGGCTGTCGCTTGGGAGGGCATAACCTTCGATGGAGAGGTAACTGCGATCTCGCTGAGCAGCGTCTTGATATGTTCTTCAATTTGCGGGAACTCACTTGTGCTCCAGGTTTCAATGGCGTTCTTGGTGACGGCGGTGCCGTACAGCTTGCTGCCGAAGGTCGCAAAACCGAGCAGCATGTCATCGTTGTCTAACGCGGCTTGCATGGTCTCGACGGATGCGCTAAACGGAGCGAAACGGTCAAGCGGCCGACGCCTCAAGGCTTGAAGGTGCATCGAGTTCTCATGCGACTCCACCGTCTTGCCGAACTCGGAAAGGCTTTTGCGCAAATCCGCAGAAACCAGCCGCTCTTCCAGTGGCAAGGTCGCAGTAGCCAGCGCGGCATGTTGGGCGATGACACGCTGCGTGGACTTGGCCAATTCCGGAGCATCCTGCAGCATCTGAGCGACGCTGGTCTGAACGTTGTTTGGTAACGGCCATCCTCCGAGCAACGCCGCTCTTAAGCTGAACATGCGACCGCCCATTGGCAACGCCTCATACAGACGTTGACGTTGAATGCGATCCATACGCTCCACGATCTGTTCCTTCGAACCTCGACGCTCGGCCAGTTCAAGCCACGTCACGTAGGCCGGAACCGCGGACGTGGTCATGGCTGCGATCATTTCGAGAGGATCTGTTTGCCATTGCTCAACCCCTGGTTCATGTAGGATCTCATCAAGGGCTGCTTCAGCATCAACAATTTGCAGGGCATTGCCTTGCATCAAATTCAGCACCAACTGCATTTGAAAAATCTGCTTGGCCATCGCCCCGTCTTGGGCTGTACCACGCATGATTTTCAGGGCGGACTCGAGGCTTTGCTGACCGAACAAACCTCGATTCTCGCTAAATGCGGTGATCGCATTGGCATAGAACAACTGAGCTTGAGCCCGAGGTAACATGACATCGCGAACTCGGAAGGCCGCTGCGGCTTGTCGGCTGTTGGCCTCCGCTGCAGTTGCATCACCGGTCAAGGTTGCTAATTCTGCGGCTCCGGCGTATCCGCTCGCTTGAACCCAAGCGCTTTGCTTGGTGCCCCAAGCGGCCGCGTTCTGAATTCCTCCGAGCAATTCGATTCGATTGCCTGCACTGCAAGCCGCGGCGAGGGTCTGCAGAGTTTCTGCTAACATGGCGTGCTGTTCATAGCGTGCGGCTATCAACGATCCATCTTGCCAGTATGGAAGCGAGGCTCCGATGTTCTGCTGTTTCCACTGCAGCTTGCCTAATTGCAGTAAAGCGAGCGGAGTCATGAAGTAATCGATGTCGTTGCCAAGATAAGCGTGTGTTTTGATTAGCGCCAGCGCATCCTGGTCACTGGGGACCGATACCGCGTGCAAGCCCCGTAGCAATCGCCAAGAGGATTTGGCCCATTCGGATCGCTGGGCCATGTCGCGCTTCAACATGTCACTCAATGGCCGCGCCAAGGGCGAGTACTTGGCTAGCGGCCCAAGCACTTCCCCTCGACGAACCAACGCGATGGCCATCGTACGCAGCACTTCGGAGGTATCGATTCTTGCCAGCGTTTGGACCGACTGCGCCACGCCCGGCGCCGCAAGTTCGACCGCTAATTGCCCTGGCTCAGGCGCGGCTGACGCGCGCGTGGGGCGCGAAGCAGTGAACCAATTGATTCCCTTCAACTTGGTTTCAAAAGGTTGTATCTCAACGGGTGCTGAAACCTGCTCAAGCCAATTCGGGTAGGTCAACGCGATTTTGAGCGCGTTGTCGTACTGCTCCATCGCTAAAGTGACTTTACCAACATGAAAGTAGGACTCGCCCAGCATGACCATTGGTGGAATGCTATCGATCCACGGCTCTTCCTTGATTCGCATCGAACGTGAGAGAGTCAAGCGAAACGCTTCCGCCGCATCCGCCAGTCGTCCGGTCTCGTACATTTCTCGCGCCAAGTAGTATTCGGTGCGTGGCGCTTCACTAACCGATTGAGCCACCGATGGCTCGTTAAGCGGCAACAGCAATAAAAGTGCGGCAATAGCGCAGTGGATTTTCGAAATCATGGGAACGATCCAGATGAGATTGGCCTCGACAGGGGTATCCCCCATTTTAGACCGATGCTCGCCAAGTTGGATAGCTTTTGACTGCATTTGCGCAAATGCGTTTGCCAGCATCAAAGCGAGAATTAGTGTTCCCGGGGGGCGATTTATTGGCTGATTTACTGAACGGGCTCCACAATAAAACCGATAGAACCGGTAGAGCTTGCCAACGGCGGATGCCGTCATTGCAGGTTCGTACCGCAGGCCTCGCTGGCGTGGCCCCTTCGAACCAACGTAGCTTGGTCGACGCAGCGGCAATCAAAGCAATCATGGATGGATGTCGAGGAGATATACTGATGACCGATACCAAGCGTTCGCGTGCTTGGCAATTTGCCTTCCTGGGACTCATCCTCGCAGGTGGACTTGCCCCGTCAGTTGGTTGCCAAGTATCCGTGGCTGGGCAAACCTTGCCGAGCCCGTACTACCTGTACGATGACGTGCAATACTTCCCTGAAGGCTCAGAGAATAAGCTAGCTAACGAAACCGCTGCTGGGAAAAAGGCTCGCGCCGAAGCCCTCCAACGCGGCCGCTAACCAATTCGTAGGCATCGCCAGTAGGATGGGCCCATTTGGCCCGTCCTCAATTGGCCCGTCCTCAGCGAGCCCGTCCTCAGCTGGATTTCGCAGTACAGTCCAAAGTAGCAGCCTACACGCTGAACCACTTCTCCAGCGTCACGTCTAACTCTCTGACAGCGTCCTGCAGTTTGATAGCCGCCCAGTAGTCTTGCTTCATCTTCAAAATACCAAGATGAATCAAATCTCGCGAAGCTGCGTCGATATCAAACGCTACCGGAATCCCAGTGGCTTCAAGCAGGAGCGATTCGCACTCCGCTGCAATCTCCGAGAGGGTGATTTGGGGGCGATCTGCTAACACCACCGCTGCAACGAAGTACGCCAAAATCGACTCGCAGGCCTCTTGCTGCTCGCCATCTTCCAGCAAGCGAAACATCACGCCCGCATTGTTGTCCAAGTTCTGGTAATACAAACTCTGGGCCATATTCAGTAGGTATCGCCGTTTGGTGTTGACCGAGTAGGTGAACAACGACTTGCATCCAAAACCGATAGCGAACAGGACAACAAAAAATAAAGCGACCGTCTTGAACAGTCCCACAAAGGTCAGCAGCAGCACATTGCGCAGCACTCGCCACAGCGTCATACCCACGGCGTACATCGATGGCAGAACGATTCGTGAATGATCAAGCCAAGACATTTGAATACCAGTTGCCGGTAGCATCATGTCAACGTCCTGCTGCGGGACGTTCTTGAACATCCGCAGATAGACTTTGCGTGCATCGAAATGCTCAGGCGACTTATGGCCTTCGAATGTTCGAAACACCACTACCAGTCGAAGGTACAGCGGAACATCGAACATCTCGAACTTGAAGAGCTTATACCAACTGCGTTGGGCTCGTTTGCCGATTACCGAGCCGCGTGCATAGACCTCCAGTCGTTGCAGGGTATTAAAGTTGACTCGCATGCGCACGCCCCATTGGCTAGCGGCTCGCAGAGCTTGATGGATATCTGCTGGACTGAGTCGTCGGTAATTGGCACGCCTCAAAGTATCCTGCAAGCGATCGAAGACTTCGTTAGCCATCTTGTCGCGTTGCTTGGGGAGCGGTACATGGGCTAGCTTGGTATCGCGATCCGGATCGAGGGGCGCATATGCATATGCCAACTGCTCATGTCGCTGCCGATACAAATGATGGAGAAGCGAAAGGATCAGGGATGCTAACTGCCGAAAGCAAGCTTGATCGCTTGGGCTGAGAGCCGGATGTTGAGCCAGGAACTCAACCAAATCCGTGGTCTGCATCGGCACGAATGCTTCGCGGTTGGAGCTTGGTCGAATCGTGCCCTGCTCAAACGTTATGTTGCTCAACTAAGAATCTCAGTAACAACTCGCGGCGATTCAACTCCAGTTAGTTTCTGGTCGAGACCCTGGAACTTGAAGGTGAAGCGATTGTGGTCGATTCCCATGCAATGCAGAATCGTTGCATTCAGATCGTTCACGTTGACTGGGTCTCGCACCACATTGTAGCTGAAGTCATCCGTCTCGCCGTGGACATAACCGCGCTTGATGCCACCACCGGCTAGCCAAACGCAGAAATTGCGTGGGTGGTGGTCTCGGCCATAATCGTCTTTGGTCAATGTCCCTTGCGAATACACCGTGCGACCGAACTCGCCCCCGCACACGACTAGCGTTTCGTCGAGCAAGCCGCGCTGTTTAAGATCGAGCACCAAGGCGGCAGTCCCCTGATCGGTATCGCGACATTGATTGGCCAACTGACGTGGTAGACCACCGTGGGTATCCCAACCGCGATGCAAGATCTGAACCATTCGGACTCCACGTTCGATTAACCTTCGCGAAAGCAGAGCACTGTGAGCGAAAGTGCCTGGGACTTTGGCATCTGGTCCGTACAGTTCCATGACCGATTCGGGTTCCTTACTGATATCCGTTAGTTCCGGAACACTACTTTGCATACGAAATGCCATTTCGTATTGGGAGATGCGAGTTTCGGTTTCAGGATCCCCGAATCTCTCTAAGCCTTGTTGGTTCAGTTCATTGAGTGCGTCGAGCATGGCGCGTCGATCTTCGCGCAGCACTCCGTCAGGATTAGGCAGATACAAGACTGGGTCACCGCTACCGCGCAGCGCCACGCCATTGAATCGGGTCGGTAGAAATCCACTTCCCCACATGCGGTTGTAAAGTGCTTGTGCATTGCTGTCCGCAGGGAACCTGGGAGTAAACACCATGAACGCAGGCAGGTCATTGTTCTCACTTCCGAGGCCGTAGGCTAGCCAGGATCCGATGCTGGCCTTGCCTGGAACCTCGGAACCTGTCATCACGAAAGTACATGCTGGATCATGGTTGATCGCATTGGTTTGAACCGATCGAATCAGCGTGAAGTCATCTACGATCTTGGCGGTATGCGGCATCAGTTCCGTGTTGGCCCAAGTGCCCGATTCACCCATCTGTTTGAACTTGAACTTGGTCGGTGCGACGGGAAATCTGGTTTGACCACTGGTCATGGTCGATAGACGTTGTCCGCCGCGCACCGACTCGGGTAAGTCTTTGTCAAAGTACTCGGCCAATTGCGGCTTGTAATCCCAAGTATCGTGCTGCGGTGGTCCGCCGTTATAGTGCACGTAGATAATTGCTTTCGCCTTGGGGGCAAAGTGGGGTAGGCCTTCCAAGGGTGGATGAACTCGCGAAGACACGTCTGCTTTGGCGGCGCCACTGGCAAGTGCATTGCCAGCCATTGCCGCCAATGCAAGGCTGCCCATGCGCAAGCCTTGATTGCCAAAGAACTGCCGACGAGTCTGTTGAATTAGATGTTCTTTCCAAGTTTGCATCTTCAGTTCCTCGTCACGGTTTCGTCAAGATTTAACAGAGTGTTGGCAAGCAGTGTGTAAGCAGCCAATTCGCTTGGATCCAATTTTTCGCTGGCCTTACTTTCGCCCAGCTGAATCAACTTCTTGGCCAGTTCGACGTCACGTTGATAGTGGCTGAGGTTTGCAGCGAGTTGTTTTTCCAGCACTCGCACTTCGCGTTCCGAGGGACTGCGCGAAAGCAGAGTTCGATAGGCGAAAGCAAGTCGATCGGTCAACGTCGCGCCTCCCTGCTCGAGCATGCGCTGTGCCAGCGCACGAGCCGCTTCGACGTGTTGAATATCGTTCATCAACTGCAAGGCTTGTAGCGGCGTATTGCTCTTTTCTCGCTTGGTGCAGAACTGCTCTCGGTTAGGTGCGTCAAAGTTCACCATAAACGGAGGTGGTGCGGTGCGTTTAAAGAAGTTGTAGATGCTGCGTCGATACAGGGCCGAACCGCTATCGCGCCGATAGTTCTGCGTGTTCGAGCCACCAAAGGCGACCGGTTCCCAAATATTATCTGGTTGATAGGTCTTCACGCCCTTACCTCCCATTTCCCGGCTGAGCAGTCCGCTAACAAACAGAGCGTTATCCCGGATCTGTTCCGCATCCAGTCGAAAACGTGGAGCTCTGGCGTACAGTCGGTTTTCTGGATCGAGTCGATAAAGTTCGGGAGTCACGCGCGATTCTTGCTTGAATGACTGCGAGCAAACCATCAGCTTGACTAACTCTTTGACGTTCCAGTCGGTCTGCTGAAAGTTCTTCGCCAGCCAATCGAGCAGTTCCGGATGACTAGGCACATCGCCTTGCGTACCAAAATCGTAGCTGGTCTTGACCAACCCGACTCCGAAAAACTGCTGCCAGAAACGGTTGACGGCGACACGAGAGGTCAGAGGATTCTCATCAGCCACCAACCACTTCGCCAAATCAAGTCGCGTGGCGCGGCCATCGGCATTGCTTTTCGCTAGCGGTGGCAAAATCGCAGGAACCGCTGGTTCGACTTTGTCACCCGGCTTGTCGTAGGCTCCACGCATCATCACAAAGCTATTGCGTGGAGTGGCAAGATCTTTGAAAACGAACGTACTGGGAATCGAGTCATCAAGCGCCTTGCGCTGATCCGCGAGGCTCTTGCGTTCCGCAATTTTAGCAGCGAATTTGACTTTGGTCGTCGCGCAGATTTCCAAGACATAGTACTCTCGCAAGCGCGCGACCATTTCAGTCGAAGGGGCTTTGTCGCCGCTCACCTCGGGGCCAGCTTTAGCAATTGCTTGCAGATCGGCTGGCAATCCAGGAATGTCTTTGCCCGTCGCTTGTTTCCACCATGCGAGGAACGATTGAGCTGGGTCTCGCTTGGGATCGCTGTTGCCATTGATGCCAACGTGATCCCAGAACACGGTTCCCGCGAACTGCGTCAAGGCAAATCCTTTGAGCTCATCGCCGGTTGCCAAACCAACTTTTTCAACCGGTACCTCCAAGCGAACCCACTGTCCGAGGGCTGGCAATTCGCCCATGTGGACACGTTCTGCGGTATTGACCGCGCCCCACGGAATAACGTTGTAGTCTCCCCAAACGGCGCGATGATTCCAGCCTGCTTTGAAAAACTGCAACATGATTGAACGGGGTGGATTGGCCGGATCGAGCCACACATAGGCAAAGATCTTCGCCTCAGCCGGAATCAATAATGGTATCGATGCTTGGTCCCACACGTCCTGAGCAAGTCCCGCATCGACGCGTTTCAGCGCACGTTGACCACTGTAGACTTGATTGCCTTCACCAGTAGTCACGAACTGGGTCGGAGCACCGGGAGAGGCTTGCGTCGTTCCGTTCGCAGGGAATTCGTCTTCCATCCAAAGTGTGTCTACATTGGCAACCGCCACCGCTGGTTCAACGCTGGCTGGGTCGACGTAGTCAGTCTTCTTGACTTCATCCGCGATCTCCTGCTGCTTAGTTGCAATCGCAAGGTCGAGTTCCTTGAGTTTTTCGCGAGCTTCATCGCTTACCAGTTTCATCACAGGTTGCGTCAGCAAAGCATTGCCGTCCATGGCGGGATCGGCGGCTGAATGAAAGAAGGCGTAGAACTGATAAAACTCTTTCTGACTGATCGGGTCAAACTTGTGATCGTGGCAAACGGCACAGCCACCTGTTAGTCCCAACCAAGCTTGCATGGTTGTGCTTGCGCGGTCGACCGCGTAACGGTAGATCAGTTCGTCATCGATCGAGCCACCTTCGCTGGTCGTTACGTTGCAGCGATTGAATCCCGTCGCCACGATCTGATCGGAAGTCGCATCGGGCAGGAGATCACCCGCTAATTGTTCAATGGTGAACTGATCGAAAGGCAGATTGCGATTGAATGCGTTAACGACCCAATCTCGATAAGCCCAGGTCTGACGTTCATTATCGAGATGCATACCATGCGTGTCCGCGTAACGCGCCACATCCAGCCAATGCCTCGCCATTTCTTCGCCAAAATGTTGGCTTGCCAGGAAGCGATCAACCATGCGTTCGTAAGCTTCCGGGGACGAGTCAATCAAGAACTGATCGAGTTCCTCCACCGTCGGTGGCAGCCCCGTCAAGGCAAAGGCAACGCGCCGAATCAAAATCGATTTGTCAGCTTCCGGCGCTAGTTGAAGTGACTGCTGAGCTAGGCGTTTGGCGATGAATGCATCGATGGGATTGCGACTGAGCGTGGTGGGGCTGGCCAAGCTTTCGAGCGGGACTTGAGTTATCGGTTCGAAGGCCCAGTGTTTTTGATAGTTCGCTCCCTGCTCAATCCAGCGACGCAAGATGTCTTTCTCTTCCGCCGAAAGCGACTTGTGGCTTTCCGGTGGCGGCATGATTTCAGCTTCATCGGCGGAATTGACTCGCAGCCACAGTTCACTGCTGGTGAGATCTTTGGGGACGATCGCAGCCTTGCCGGAGTGCAATTCTTGCGCACCTTCGGGCGTATCCAACCGCAAATCCGCTTGTCGTTTCTTCGAATCAAAGCCATGGCAAGCAAAGCACTTGTCCGACAAAATCGGTCGCACATGCTTGTTAAAGCTGACCAATTCGGGCTCGACTGCTCCGGCCTGCAGGCACGCTGCGCCGAGAGTCAAAACTGAAGCAGCCTGCACCAGGCGTGCTCGAAGCAAACCCAATCGGGACTGTCGCAAATCCAAAAACGCCATGAACGACTCCGAAATAGGTGGGGAACCTTAGGTGGGAGGAATCTCTAAGCCTCCAGTATATTCGAAAAACGAAAAAAGTACTTAGCAGTGGGAGCCCAAGCTAACCGCGACTATCCCGAAAATTCCAATCACCTGGACCAGTTAGGTTGCATGATGGATAATCATGCCCCGATATCCCTAGCAATGCGTTGGCTAGTGGCTGTTTTATTGTCGCACGATTGTCCCAATCGTAGCTGCAACAATTGAGACAATTGTGCGACACTCTCGGCGTTTCGTAGATAAAACCGTCGCGTTTCGTAGATATTTCGTGTGACTTCGTTCGCCAATTTTCAAACGAAAGCACACCAACTGAGATAAACATAGTGCTCTGTCCAGCTTTAATTTTGGGGTTGATTGTGTTTGGGTGGCACGCCCTGAGGCTCTGCGAAGGGCGTGTCGAATTACGCTGGAACCACGCCCTTCGCAGAGCCTCAGGGCGTGCCACCTAAAACCGAGCGTGCTAATCCTTATGTGGCTTGCCAAACTCCTTTGAAGTAGACCAAAAGTTTATGGAAAACAACTTACGTATCGGCCTTGGCCACGATACTCACCGGCTAGAGCCAGGTGGTCCGCTGAGAATTGGTGGTATTGATATTCCATTCGATTTTCATTTGGCTGGGCATAGCGACGCGGACGTCCTGTTGCACGCGATCACCGATGCTCTGCTGGGGGCGGCGAATCTAGGCGATATCGGTGAACTGTTTCCCGATACCGATCCCGCCAATCGAGGTCGCGATTCCGCCGATATGCTGTCTCAGGCGTTTTCGAAGGTTAAACAAGCGGGTTGGCGGATCGTAAATCTCGATTGTGTTGTTCTAGCAGAGCGACCCAAGTTGCTGCCACACCGACAAGCGATTTGCCAACGCATTGCTCAAGTGCTCGAAATCGCTCCCTCGCAAGTTGGACTTAAGGGAAAAACGGGCGAAAAGACCGGCGAGATTGGCTTGGGAAAAATCATGCAAGCCATGTGCGTCTGCTTGCTTGGATCCAACTAGGAAGCTTTGCTCGTGCTCATCATCAGCTTGCTCATCGTGGGCCGGATCGCGGCGGCAAGCTGGTCGAATGTGCTGCAAAAACGGGCTATCAATGATACGCGAGTGCTGGGCGAACGTCCAACTGCCCTAGAGATGCTGCTGGCGATTTGGATGCTCATGGTCGCTGTCCTTGCACCGTGGTGGGGCAGCGCTGTGTGGCAATCGCTGGTAACGCCTTTTCTACAGGAACAAACAGATGCACCGAAGTGGTTTGCATTCTGGGGCTGGATGACCATCGCATGTGCCCTCGAAATGCCAGGCAACCTGCTGCTGTTGCGATCCATTCAACGCACCGACTTGTCGATTTTTGGTCCGCTCAGCAGTTACAAACCCATTGTTGGAATGCTGCTGGGTTGGTGGATCTTAGCCGAGATTCCCACGCTGTTGGGTGCGATCGGTATGGGCATCGTGCTTGGCGGAAGTTTACTGCTGACCGATCGCTCTCGCAGCAACACGAAACATGGAGATATGAAAACCGGTGTGACGAAACTGGGAATAACGGACCCAGGTGTTCGCGATCGCTTGCTGGCGGTGGCTCTCACAGCAGCGGGTTCGATCTTCCTTAAGCTAGCCATGAAGCATCAAGGCACGTTGACTTCGTTGGCCGTGTGGAGTTTGGTCAGTTGGTTGTTGGCGCTGGCATGGTTGACGCTGGAGTCGCTGAAGAGTCGCAGTAATCGCATCGCTACGCCGCGATTTATGCGAGTGGCGATTCAGCCTAACGTGCTTGGCATCGCGGGGAGTATGATTGTGATGCAGTGGTTGACAATCGCCGTTTTTCAAATGATGCATGTCGGTTATGCACTCGCCCTGTTTCAGCTCGGTAGTCTGGTGAGCGTCTACTTGGGACATCGGCTGTTTGGTGAAGTTGACTTTTGGAGGAGGATGTTGGCGGCATCGATCATGTTCGTGGGCGCGTCGCTGATCGTGCTTGCTGGATAGCCAATGCGTCGACAGCCAATGAGTCGATAAGCAGCGCGTCGACAACCAGCTTCGAAATCAATTCGCTGTGAATCACTCGCGACCGCCAAAGAAACGCCAGCTTGATGTTGCAGGTCGCGGGAATCCCCAACTGGCGGCCAGTGCGTCTGCGGCTTCTTCAATATCGGTGATCTCTCCCCAGCCGCCGTTGCGCAGATAAGCATGCGCGAACTCATGCGCGATGACATAATGCGCGAAGTCTTCGACAGCATGTTCGAGTCGTCGACGAAGCACCACACAGCGGCTTACAACGTTGGTCGCTGACGGGCAGGCCATAAACAGCTTCCAACCGTGTTCTGGTGAATAGTCTTCGAGGGTTATCTGAAATGAAGGGTCATCGCCGAAGTCCGCTTGAACTTCTTCGGGCAAGCTGAAGAGAACCGTCGAAATGCGAATATGCAGTTGCGGATGTTCGGAGAACGCTTCCAGTATTTCGGCAAATCGAGCGGCGTACACGGGGATCTTTCAAGTAAAGGATGGAGAGGCTGCACTACAAATCATAGCTCGAACTCCTGCTGTAGTTTATCAAGAAGTACGTTTAGTTCGGCGGTGCTGTTAAAGCACCAATCGCGAGGGTTGTCACTTTCTTCGATCGTGAGGGTCGAGTCACCGACTTCTAGCATGCGTTTTAGCGACAGTTGCTTTGCCGATAAGGCGTCTGCGGCGGCGGTTTCGATGCGTGTGTGATACAAGCCGGGGATGGGCTGTACAGACGGATCGCCATAAGTGATCGCGGCCAAGTCGGTTGTGATGCGACTTGCCAGCTGCTGAAAATACTGCGGCCGCCAACGTAACTGATCGCAGCTGAGCAGAAGAAACCAACCGCTACCTCTGTAACTTGCGCGGTGCCTTGCCGCCGCCAAGAGACCAGCCATCGGTCCCGATTCTGGTTGGGCGTCGACGATGGTCGCGATGCCCAGGTCTTTATATCGATCGTAATGGTCCGCGACAAAATGCGTTTCGTGACCTTGTTTGCGCAGCGATTTTGCCAATCGCAGCAAGTGAGGTTGGCGATCGATCCGTACTCGGGCTTTATCGGTGCCAAAACGCGCACTCTTGCCACCGCACAAAATGTAAGCCGGAAAGTCAACCGGATCGCAACGGCGGTCAGCGTCCGCTGCCGATTCGTCTGACGGTTTACCTAAAGGTTCTGGGCTGGGGTTATTGGAGTTTTGCATCGGGGTTTTGCTTGAGCAAATCCAGGGCGGCTTTATAGCAATTTGGAAAAATTCGAGTTACGTTGTAGGCATTCGCGAACAATTTACTTTGGAACAATTTACATGATTCGCTCGCTCAAAACACTCACTGCTCGATCTCTGCCTTACTTCGCTGCTTTACTATCAATCCATCCATTCGCTTTGCAGGCCGACGAAAAATCGGCTCCCATGTTTGAGGACGGCCAAGCGCAGATTGTTCCCGGATTCAAGGATGCCAAAGAGTGGATACGCCATGACTTGTTCGTTGAAACCGAATTTGATTCCGATGGCGACGGCAAGAAGGATCGCGTGCACGTAGCGGTCACTCGGCCCAAGCAAACGGAGACCGAAGGTCTGAAGTTGCCGGTGGTTTACGAATCCAGTCCCTATTTCGCTGGCACAGCACCCGATGCGCCCGAGTACATGTGGGACACCAAACATGCACTTGGTGCCAAACCGCCTAAGCATGAAAACCCACCCGCCTTCGAACGCAAAGGCCAACGCCCAATTATCTCGAATTCGCAAATTCGCCAATGGGTCCCCCGCGGCTTCGTCGTGGTGCATTCATCGTCCCCAGGAACAGGATTATCGCAAGGATGTCCGACCGTTGGAGGTGACAATGAGTCGTTGGCACCGAAAGCAGTCATCGATTGGTTGTGTGGCAGAGCCAAAGGTTACACCGAAGTCGACAGCACGGACACCGTCGAGGCCTTTTGGTGTACTGGCAAAGTGGGCATGACAGGCACGTCGTACAACGGAACGCTGCCTCTGGCTGCTGCGACTACCGGCGTCCAAGGCCTTGAAGCGATTATTCCTATCGCGCCCAACACATCGTACTACCACTACTATCGATCCAATGGACTAGTTCGACATCCAGGCGGATACATGGGTGAAGACATTGATGTGCTGTATGACTTTATTCACAGCGGCAACGAAGCGCGTCGCGATCATTGCGATTGTGAAGTCCGCGACAAAGAAATGGCCGATGGCATGGACCGCATTACAGGCGATTACAACGACTTTTGGGCGGGACGCGATTACCTGAACAAGATGGGGAAAATGCGAGCCGCCCTGCTGATGGCTCATGGTTTCAATGACTGGAACGTTGTTCCTGAACATAGCGTACGGATCTTTGAGTACGCCAAATCCAAAGGCCTGCCATGCCAGTTCTATTGTCACCAAGGTGGTCACGGTGGCGAACCACCTCTTGAGTTGATGAATCGTTGGTTCACGAAGTACTTGCACGGAGTCGATAACGGAGTCGAGAAAGATCAACGCTCTTGGATTGTGCGCGAAAAAGCCAAACGCTCCGAACCAACTGCCTATGCAGACTATCCACATCCCGATGCCAAGCCAGTTACGCTTTACCTGACAGCGGGTGGCCAGAAACAAGGCCAGTTATTAACTGAACCCAAGCCTGTGTCCGCGCGTGAAACCTTAGTCGACGATGTCGCTTTCACGGGCGGGAAACTGGCCAGCGCCGAAGAATCCAATCATCGACTTCTGTATGTGACGCCAGAGTTCACTGAGCCGGTGCATATCTCGGGCTATCCGAAGATCAAGATTAAAGTCGCCAGCAGCAAACCTGCTGCGAATCTGAGCGTATGGCTGGTCTCACTACCTTGGACTCAAGCTCCCGAAGATAAGATCACCGACAACTTGATCACTCGTGGCTGGGCAGATCCTCAGAACCATCGTTCGCTGACCCACAGCGAGCCACTTGAACCGGCCAAGTTCTACGAACTGTCGTTTACTTTGCAGCCCGATGATCAGATCATCGCCGCTGGCGAAAAGATTGGTCTGATGATCTTCTCATCCGACCCCGAGTTCACGCTGTTACCGGAAGCGGGCACGGAGTTGACCGTCGATCTGGATAGCACCTCGATTGAATTGCCGATCGTCGGTGGCGAAAAGGCTTATCAAGCCGCCACGAAGTGATTGAGCGAACAGATCAGCTGCCGGCGGGCGAGCAGGTGGCTGCGTCTGGTCAACTCGCTCGCTGGTGCTTTGATGCTTCGGATTGCCGCATTTCCATTTGACTTTTCAGATTTATCGTTTTTCGATACCCAAAGGTCGTAGAAGCTGAGAATAGCCGGTGGGCCGGCGAAGACGATCACGCACCGAAAAATGTTGCTTTCCGATGGAACAAGCGCGAACTAACACTTGGCGGTTTTGCGTTTTTGGCCGACGCGATTGGCTTGTTCGATTTTGCTAATGTACTCAGTTGCCAGTGGGACTTTGCAAGCGGTATCACCCACATTGACTTCGACAGCGCCTAGTCTCTTGGCGGTTGCTTTGGCTTTGCTCAGCAGCGGTTTGACGTAACTGCCGACTGAGATAACGAATGCGTTCATCACGTACTTAACGCGATTGTCCGCTTGCTCAATATCGCTTTCGACAGTCGCTAGCAAGCCTTCAATTTCAGCCAAATCCAATTCACTGTCGGGGCGAATCGATATTGCCGCCGAATAAGCGCTCCATCCGGAAGTTTGAATGTGCGCTTGCTTGGATGCCATCCATTTCTTGGCAATTGAAAACGCTTGCGGATGTTCCGAAGCCACCCATGCCACGGAGTACTCGCTGAGCATCTGCCACCAGGCTGACTTGGCCCAGGCATCCAATTGCTTGGTGGTCATCTTACTGCCATCGGCGACGAGCGCGGCCAAGTACATTGCGTCGGCGTTGCCAGTGTCCCACAACTCGAGCGCAAGAGCCTGCTCGCCTTTGATCTTCTTGACGATCTTCTTTAAGTCACCGACTTTCACGCCAAACATTGGTCCGTTAGCACCATGGCGACGATAAGTCTTGACTTGTTGTTCATTGCCAAGGCTCTCAAGTTCTTGCATGATTTCAGCGAGCGTGCTCATGTTTCTATTCCAAATTTCAGTGAAGCGGCGTTATTTCTGCGCAGCGGCCGGGGAGTTCGCTTAGGATGGGGCGAGTCATTTTAACGCAATCGATCCGCAGGATGGGACCATTTCTTGTCAGATTCATCGGCTGGCAAACCGCCTCGACGCGAACGCTATACGGGCAAGAACCCTCGTCGATTCGATCAAAAGTACAAAGAGCAGCAGCCGGAACGCTATGTTGAGGATATCGAAAAGATACTCGCTAGTGGCAAAACCCCAGCAGGCTCGCATCGCCCTATTATGGTCGAAGAGATCCTGGCGGTCCTCAAGCCACTGGCCGGTGAAACAGCCGTCGATTGCACTCTTGGGCACGGTGGCCATGCGAGTCACTTACTACGAGCCGTTCAACCTGGTGGAAAGCTGATCGCGTTCGATACCGATCCAGTTGAACTGCCCAAGACCGAAGCTCGGTTGCGAGCCAGTGGATGCGATCCCGCCGCGCTGATTGTCGTCAGATCGAACTTTATTGGACTCGCTCACTCCCTGGCGATACATGCCGCGTGTGGTGTTGATGTATTGCTGGCCGACCTCGGTTTGTCATCGATGCAGATCGACGATCCCAAACGAGGTTTTTCGTACAAGCATGACGGACCGCTCGACATGCGCATGAATCCGCTGAAAGGTTTGTCGGCTTCCGAATGGATCGCGAGGATCTCGGAAACTGACTTAGCACAATCGTTAACCGAGAACGCTGATGAACCGCAAGCTGAACCTTTGGCTCGGGCAATCCTCCAAGCCCAATCGCGTGCAGCTTTAACTACAACTCAGTCACTGGTCGCTGTCGTACGGCGCAGCATGTCCAATAACTCCGAAGCCACAGCGAGCGCGACGGTGCAGCGAGTGTTTCAAGCTATTCGAATTGCCGTAAACGATGAGTTCGGTGCGCTCGATGCGCACTTGCGGCAGTTACCAAGTTGCATGAAACCGGGTGGGCGGATCGCGATTTTGAGTTTCCATTCCGGTGAAGATCGCCGCGTCAAAACCGCCTTTAAGCTAGGACTAGCTGGTGGACTCTTTTCAAGCATCTCAGAAGATGTGATGCGCACATCTTATGCGGAACAACATGCTAACCCACGCTCCGCATCTGCCAAACTGCGCTGGGCCATAGTTAGCAGGCCATAGCTAGCAGGCTAGAGGCTGTAGGCTAAAGGCTCCCGTTGAGCTGGGCTAGGCAAATGCTGGACCTTTGGTCCGTAAAACCCAAAATAGCGCAACATCAAAACTGACGCTTCGGGTTAGTGCTCTTTCACACTACGTTGCCAAGCGACTTATCCACCACTGCCAAGCGACTTTTTCAGCAGCCTGCTAGAGAGCATGCGTGGGGCAATGCTGAGTGTTACGTATAGGCGGCTTGACTGCGGACATTGGTTAGCACCACGCGGTAGCGCATGAGCAATTTGCGAATGAGATGGCCGAGATATAGATTGACTAGTAGCGAAACAACAAACAACGTCAGCAGGATGCCATCTACGCTGGCCGGTGTGTACTCGTCAGGGGTTAGCTGACCATCTTTGTTTTTGTCGAACTTGCTTTGGACCGCCAACGCCTCTTCCAGTTGCTTGCGAGTCAAGCCAGCGCCGCCAGTCAAACCTGCTGTTGGGTTTCCAAGCGCCGCTTGGTTATCCGTTGCCACAGGGTTGGGCGTGTAGGGCGTGTTGTTTGAAGCAAGCAGTGTCGGGTTTTGGTAGCCGCTTGGGTTGGGCGTAGAAGTATAGCCCGGCGGCGGATTGCCCTGTGTTGGGTAGCCCTGTGTTGGGTAGCCCTGTGCAGCATTGCCCTGTGCAGCATTGCCCTGTGCTGGGTAGTTGTACCTGTCGTTGGGTTGCGACATGGCCGGTGGGTAATTGGTAGCGCTGGGATTCGTGTTGCTCCAGTCGGTGGTCGAGTTGGCCAAGCCAGGAGTGGTTCCAAAGGTTGGAGAGGGAGTCCGCTGTTGAGGAATCGTAGTTTGGGAACCAATCGATGGAAAAGGCGGTGTCGTTGTACTGCTCGCTGCGTTACCTAAGGTTGAATTTCGATTGGCCATGTTTGTCGATGGCGGATTGCTACTTGCAAAAGGGGAGTTTGCATTGGTTGACTGTGGATAATCAGGTATGCGCGTAGGGGTATTGGCTGGCGGGTTGGCAGCTGGGGTCGAAGGTAGGTTGGCGGACGGTGCCGTGCTATTGAATTTGGAAGTTCCACCACGGGTTTCATCCAAAAAAGAACCGGCGGCGCCCGACTGATTGGTCAAGTTTTGTGCAAGCAGGCCTGGGTCAGGTAAGCCTCGGCCGGGTACGGTGGTGTTCGCCGTATTGGAGCTAGCTGTGTTCGAACTTGGCAAAACGTCGGAAAGTCGTTCCGTGAGTTCATCGCGCAGTGTATTGGCAATCTCGCCCGCTCGATCAGTTGAGCCTCCCGCTAAACTCGACGGATCGGGGAGCGGGATGTTGGGGAATGCAGGTGTCGTGCCTTGCCCCTGAATGTTGCGAACTGGGGCCTCAAGGTTACGAAATTTATCTTCGCCAAGCACCGCTGCCGCGCTTACGCTAGGTGGTTCGAACAATCGCGGCGTTCGTTCGAGTTCTTGCAGACTGGGCTCGCGCGGAAGAATGTCATTGCCAAATCGAACAACAACACGCGATGCACGCCCCACTAGCTGAGGTGGCATGTTGCTCGCATTTTCAACGTTGAGCGTTTCCATCGCCCGTTTTTTGTCCGGGTTGATCTGAACGATGTATTCAAGGAAGCCGTCCTTGACTTGCCAGCCGTAGTCACGCTCGGTTCCCGCTTCAACTTGGGCCGAAGCTACCAACAGTAGCAACAATCTGATTCCGTCCATTACCCGATCTCCAATGCGTGCACTCAATTAATTGCGCAACACAGCCTACACCATAATGAGCTGAACTGTAAAGACAAATCGACGGGGCAGGATCGGAAGGGTGGGGCACCGCCAGCGCTAATCCCCGATGATTCACGCCTCGTAGCGAAATGCTGTCAAAGCACTTCGAGAAATCTCGTAGCGGAATGCGTCAAGGGCTTGTCGATCATTGGGTAGCGTAAGCCGTCAAGGCTTTCGAGGGCCACCGCATTACTTTCGAATGCTTGAAGGGTTAGCGGCGGTTACCAGAGCAAAAACCGGGGCTAACGCCCATCGGTTAATCCCGCAGATTTACTCTGCGGAGCGTTCGGTTTCTCACTAACTTGAGACGCGGTGGCGAATGGCGACGAGGGCTAAGGTTGTTAGCAGCCTACGCTTCGCCGAGTCGCAACATCCCGGCTGGCTGGTCCTCGAAATGCTTGACGCATTCCGCTACCAATTTATC
>JANRMD010000410.1:0-7735 GCA_033761895.1 Pirellulaceae bacterium
CCGCGTCTCAAGTTAGTGAGAAACCGAACGATCCGCAGAGTAAATCTGCGGGATTAACCGATGGGCGTTAGCCCCGGTTTTTGCTCTGGTAACCGCCGCTAACCCTTCAAGCATTCGAAAGTAATGCGGTGGCCGTCGAAAGCCTTGACAGCTTCCGCTACCCAATCATCAACAAGCCTTGACGGCTACGGCTGCCTTATCTTCGGCCTAATTCTCAGCCAATTCAGATTCCAGCTCTGCGCCTCGATCAACTGGCATAGACTGATTCCACTCGGCCAGTTTCTCAAGCATCTTCATCACAATTTCCTTTTGGGCCTCTGCAAGATTGGTGGTCTCGCTTTGGTCGGAAACTAAATCATACAACTGCGGATCGCTGCCGTCGTACTCGCAGAGCAACTTCCATCGGCCCTCACGCATGGCCAAGTCTGGATAGTCTTCTTGTTTTGTCCCGGGACGATCTGGAGGACGCCTCCAATAGATGGGCATAGTTCGCGAACGGCGTTGCAAACCGAGGAGTGTGGCTGAAACATCTTCACCATCGAGTCCGAAATCTTTACTAAGTTTGACCCCAGCGATATTGGCAAGTGAATGAGGAATATCGAGAGCACAGAAGTAATTGTCTTCGTTCGTAGCGCCGCGTTTATTCTCTTCAATAAAAGCTGGT
Source organism: Pirellulaceae bacterium (assembly GCA_033761895.1). Taxonomy (GTDB): domain Bacteria; phylum Planctomycetota; class Planctomycetia; order Pirellulales; family Pirellulaceae; genus Aureliella. The sequence goes on from JANRMD010000410.1 coordinate 665, forward strand.
CCCCACACAATCAATGGAGATCGTATCCCGCCTTCATAGAGATTCGTCTTGTGACCACGCAGTGGCAGTGCTGATCCAGCCCCCGGTTCAGGGCCATTGTCGCTGCACAACAGTATCAACGTGTTCTCACGAAGCTCGTCCGACGCGCGCACAAACTCAAATAGCTTCCCAAGCTGTGCATCCATATTCTTGAGAACCCCGTGATACAGAGCCTGCTTGGACTTGTCATCGCGTAATGCTTCTGGCGGAAAGAACGGGGAATGAACATCGTCAGGCCACAGGTTCACATAAAAGGGCTTGCCGGCTCGTTGCGCGTCGTCGATGAATTCGATCGCTCGGTCCACGAAGCCCTCGGTGATTTTTTCGCGATCCATCCACGTGATCGGGCCATTGCCGAGGTTATCGCTTCCGAGCGCATGTTGTTTGGGTGGATTGCCATCATGCGCATCGCAGAGCGGCAATAGTCGAGGCCCCAACCCTTCAAAATTCGTGAGCGAAGCGTCAAATCCATACTCGGCGATCAAAGGAGCCTCACCGATATCTCGCTGGCCACCCATATGCCACTTTCCAAAATGGCCGGTCGCGTAGCCAGCACCCTTGAGCATTCTCGCAAGCGTGGGCGCGTTCGGCTCCAGCCAATTTGCCATGCCGCGTCGAACGTTGTCTTTACGATTGCTCAGGTACGAAGAAATTCTCCAACGCTGCGGATACTGTCCCGTGGTAATCGCTGTTCGCGACGCCGAACAGATCGGCGCGTTCACATAAAAGTTCGTGAATCGAATTCCCTCTTTGGCCAAGCGATCAATATTCTCCGTCTTGACAGCGGCATTGCCAAAGCAAGACAGGTCCGACCAACCCATATCATCAATCAGTACGACAATGAAGTTCGTCTTCTCGGTCTGTGCAATCAAGGGTTGCGGAATCATGAGTGCGAACACGGAGAGCAAAAACCAGTTTGCCCATAGCCGCCTATTCATATTGAATCTCCGAATTCGGAAGTGCATCGGGAGTTGTCTTCATGGCCTGCGAACGATCGATTATCTGCGGAGCAAACGCTTCCCACTGCCCGTTACGCAATCGCTCATGAGGACCAAATCGAGATTTGTAGCACAGATGCGAGTTGCCAGCCACAAACATGCCAAGGTAAAGCCACTTGAAGTGATCTTGCTGGGCAAAGCTGATCTGCCGAAGAATCGCATAAGTACCAGGGCTCAGCCAACTGTAGGCTGGATCAAAGTAGCAATACACAGCTGACAAACTGGTCTCACCTACATCGGTGATCGTGACCGCAACCAAGCGATCCCTATCCCAGAAACTCAGCTCCATAACCTCGCAAAACGAGTTCAGCAAGAACGAGGAGTAATCGCTTGCATCGGCTTCGGGCTCACCTCGGTCCAGCTTGCGACCTGCGCGATGTGCATTGAAGACCCGCAAGCGTTCGTCGTCCAAAATGGGTGCTGCGATTTGCATATGCAGGTGCTGATCACCCAACCGACGGGCTCGTCGCATCGACCGCGATTCATCGAACTTGGCGACCTCGATACGCAACGGTTCGCAGGCTTGGCAAGCTTTGCACTGCGTACGATAGAAGAACCAACCTGACCGGCGATAGCCAGCGGCCAGTATCGCATCGAACTGCTCACCAGTCACGTTCCCCTGAGGCAAACTCAGTGGCATCCTGGCGGTCTGTCCGGTCAAATACGGACACACACTCGTTTCGTCAACAATCAACTTTAAGAAATTTAACTGTTGCACCGGACGACTACCGCAGCGGCATGACCATGGGGCGTAAAACTGAGTTTTAACATATCGCCGCCGGTCGTGCGGGCTGTTTGCGTCGTGACTTGAATGGGACAATCCGGGTCCGGCTCGCCGTAACCAAGTGTCGGAAGGGTCACACCGCTGGATGTTGCCAACATACCAGCCATCAGCTCAAGCAGACCACAGGCGGCCCCCGCAGTCCCAAAATAACTTGAGAATGCGGTTACAGGGACATCACCGCAAACCGTAGCGATCGCTTGGCTTTCCTCGATATCCAGCTGCTGGCTGGAAAAACCCTGTGCCGCAACCATGGCCAGAGAGTTCGCATCGAGATCAGCCATATGCAACGCTGCCTTGATCGCGTTGCCGATAGATCGCCGCGAGCCGTGATAGATGCCATCGGGTTTGGCGAAACGGTTGGCATAGCCAGTCAGTTGGCCGTAGATCTTCGCACCGCGACGAACTGCGTGGCTGCGTCGCTCCAGCACGATTGAGGCGGCCCCTTCTGCGGCGATCAATCCGCAGCGTCGACGATCAAACGGGATGCACAACCCTTCCCCCACTGGTGTATTGCCTGCCGCATTGCGTCTCCGACAGATCGGTTCAATGCGAAAGATCAAACGCGTGGGGGCGACTCGACCACCCACTGCACCTACGACCATTACGTCCGCTACGTCACGCTCGATAATCATGGCCGCTTCGATCAAAGCCTGCAGACCACTGCACTCTTCTTCCACGATAGTGTTGTTTGGTCCACGAGCGTTAATGGCGATCCCCACATGGCAAGCTGGCATGTTGGGCAAATTCTTGAGCATCCACAACGGAAATATGTCACGACTGAACTGCTCACCCCAACGAGCATGTTGCATTTCGCCTTCGACGCTGCAATTCTGAATGGCGCCGGTTAGATCTTGAATCTCGCCCGGAAACATCTCAGAACCGTAGATGACGCCAAGACGATCCGCATCCAGCTCGACGTCGTTTAGCTTTGCGTCCTGCCAAGCCAAATGAGCGGCGGAGTAGGCCGTTTGGACTTCGCGGTTCATCACTTTAAGTGCTTTACGCGGCGTAACGTAAACCTTGCCATCGAAATCTTTAACTACGCCACCATAGTATTCGCGCGGTGGATCGCCTTCGATGCAATGCAGCAAGCTGATACCGCATCTGCCACTTTTGAGAGAATTCCAAAAGGCTTCGCGACCGATCCCAATAGGTGAAACACAACCGAGGCCAGTAATAACAATATCGTTTGTGCCGACCATCGTGTTCGAAATCGTTGCCTTGGAGTATCCGTGAAAGCTCTTGTGCTAGTACTGGCTAACTCAGCCGCAGTGCGCTAGCACCCGGTTAACGCGGCAGAAACCGGACGCTAGGGCGTTCCGGCTGATGTTACTAATCCAAAAATCACTTATGCCGAAGCAATAGACTAACTTATAACTGGGCAAACATCAAACCAATGCCGTCCTTGGGCTTCCATCCAGGCGGCGGAAGCTTCTGGCCCCCAACCTGCAACTGGATAGGTATTCATCGTGGGCGCGGCTGGGCTCCGCCAGGCTGCGATGATCGGGTCGATGATCTCCCAGGCGAGTTCTACTTCGTCGCTGCGCGCGAACAAGCTTGCATCGCCCACCAACGCGTCAAGCAATAAGCGTTGGTAAGCATCGGGATGCTCTTTGGTGGATGTGTCAAAACGGAAATCGAGCGCACTTTCCATCAACTTCATTTCCTGCTCCGGTACTTTGGATTGGAAATGCACCTGGATACCTTCAGCCGGCTGAATTTGGATAACCAGTTGGTTTGCGCGCGGCTTCGACTTCTTGCCGTCACCAAACAGGATATGCGGTGGTTCGCGGAATTGAATGACAATCTGCGTCGTCCGGCAACTCAGCGCCTTGCCGCTGCGCAGATAGAATGGCACACCTTTCCACCGCCAGTTGTCGATGTACATCCGCAAGGCCGCGAAGGTTTCGGTCTGGCTGTCTGGGGCAACCCCCGCCTCCTGCAAGTAGCCTTCGTATTGACCGCGAATTCCGCAGTCGGCAAAATCAGCGCCTTTCAAGGGTCGCACCGCTCGCAGAACTTTGACTTTCTCGTCGCGAACTTGATCTGCTGTGAACTTTACCGGTCCTTCCATGGCCGTGACCATCATCAGTTGGAAGAGATGGTTTTGAAACATGTCGCGGAGCACACCAGATCGGTCGTAGTAATCCGCGCGGCGACCGATGATGACTTCTTCTGCCACCGTAATCTGAATATTGTCGATGTAGTTGCGATTCCAGAGCGGTTCGAAGATGGTGTTTCCAAACCGCAGCACCAGAATGTTTTGCACCGTCTCTTTGCCGAGATAGTGATCGATGCGGTAGACCTGGTCTTCGCGAAAGACCTTTTGCAGAGATTGGTTCAGTTGCCGCGCGGTAGCTCGATCCGTCCCAAAGGGTTTTTCGAGCACAATCCGCCGGGCACCGTTGGAATCATCGGCCAGTCCGGCTCGACCCAACTGCGCAATAGCGGTTTCGTACAATTGCGGCATTGTCGAAACGTAGTAAACGCGATCAACTTTTTCGCTGCCTTCAATCTCCGTCAATCGCTTGGCGAGCTTGTCGAAATCATCGGCCGTGTTGATGTCGCCGGGCATGTAGAAAACATTGGCTGCAAACTGCTGCCAAGCAGCCGCATCAAAGTCCTTCTTCAGGTACTTGGCCGTCGTCTCGGCCAACTGGCTGCGCCAATCGTCATCGCTGAAGTCGCTCCGCGAAACGCCAACGATGCGAGTCATCTTGGGCAACCGCCCGCGGACGAACTGACTGTAAAGAGCCGGTATCAATTTGCGGCTAGTCAAATCTCCTGACGCACCGAAAATCACCATCGTGTGAGCCATGCGAATCCCTTTACATGCGTATGTCGTAGCTTGGCAGCAATCTTAGCTCGGGTACCATCTGACCCGAGCATTCAAATCCTAGCTCAGGACCATTTGTCCCGAGCGCTCGAAGCGTAGCTTGGGACGGTCTGTCCCGAGCCAATCGCCCAAAACCTAACCGATGGTCGAATCCTAAGTTGGCTTCTTGCGCAAATCGAGCCACTCGGAGTGGAAGGTGCCTTCCATATCGAGTCGCTTGTAAGTGTGCGCGCCAAAGTAATCGCGTTGAGCTTGCAGCAGGTTGGCCGGCAAACGCTCGCGGCGATAGCTGTCGTAGTAGCTCAGCGCGGTCGAAAAGGCAGGAGTTGCCACGCCCAACTGAGTCGACGCCATGATAACCGCTCGCCAAGCCGCTTGGCTCTTGTCGATGATCTCTTTGAAGTACGGATACAGCAGCAGATTTTCCAAGTTCGGTTGCTTATCGAAGGCTTCCTTGATGCGGTCAAGGAACTGAGCTCGGATGATGCAGCCACCGCGCCACAGCAGTGCGCAATCGCCGTAATTCAAATCCCACTTGTGCTCTTGGCTAGCCGCTTGCAATTGCACGAACCCTTGAGCGTAGCTGCAGATCTTCGATGCATACAGCGCCAATCGAACGGCTTCGATGAAGGCCTTCTTGTCGCCGACCATCTTGGTGACTGCTGAAGCGAATTCGGGGTTATCGCCAGCCTTCGGACCTGACAGGACTTTGCTCGCTCGAATACGAGCCTCTTTGATGGAAGATAATCCACGAGCGTAAACGGCGGTTGTTACCAGAGTGCTCGGAACGCCCAGATCGAGCGCCAATTGGCTCATCCACTTGCCAGTCCCTTTCGCGCCGGCCGCGTCTACAATCTGGTCGACCAAGTAACCCGACTTGCCGGGTTGATCGTCCTTGGCACTGAAGATATCTCGGGTGATTTCAATCAAATAACTTTGCAGCTCACCGCGATTCCACTCCGCGAACACATCGTACAGTTCATCGTTGGTCAGACCAGCGATGTCCTTGAGGATTTGGTAAGCCTCACAAATCAGTTGCATGTCACCATATTCGATGCCGTTGTGAACCATTTTCACATAGTGACCGGCTCCCCGCGCTCCAACCCATTCGCAGCAGGGGATGTCTTCCTTCGGCCCAACCTTCGCCGAGATCGCTTGGAAGATTGGCTTGATCAAGGGCCAAGCTGCTTTGCTGCCACCGGGCATGAGACTGGGGCCTTTGAGAGCTCCCTCTTCGCCACCCGAAACACCGGTACCGATGTAAAGCAAACCCTTGCTTTCAACATAGTCAGTGCGACGTTCAGTATTCGTGTAGTACTCGTTGCCACCATCGATGATCACATCGCCTGGTTCGAGGTAGGGCAGCAACTGTTCGATCAGTTCATCAACGGCTGGACCAGCCTTGACCAGCATCATGACCAGACGCGGTTTACGAAGGGATGCGACGAGTTGTTGAATCGAGTGACAACCGACAAACTTTTTGCCTTTGGCGCGGCCATTGACCAGATTGTCGACTTTGTCCGTCGTGCGGTTATACACAGCGATGCGATACCCCCGGCTCTCGACATTCAGAGCCAAGTTCTCACCCATTACCGCCAGACCAATCAACCCGAAATCACATAGTTCGCTCATCGCAATCGCATTCTCTTCTTGGACTTAGGTTCAGTTGTTGTTTTCGTAGCCTAGGCTTCCAGCCCGGGGACTTTCCGTAGCCTAGGCTTCTAGGCTGGGACTTTCCGTAGCTTAGGCTTCCAGCCTGGGGACTTCCCGTAGCCTAGGCTTCCGCAGCCTACGAACCATTCCCCTCAGCCGACTAGTTTCAGCCTTCTGCTTTTCCAGCCCTGATGCCGAAACAGCCATAGGTTCGCGAAATCTTTCCAGACAAAAGTTTAGGTGAACCGCAGGCGTTTGAAACGGGGACTCATCCCCCTGTCAGCTGAATTTCTTCAACAATCTGGAACAAGTAGCTTGGGACCATTGTCCCGAGCGTTCGGGCAACCTCACCCCGATGCCACTCACTGTCAGCAAAGTTAGATAAACTGATGCTGTCTTGTTACGATTTTTCGCGTGCGCAAGAGCTTTTCGCAATCGCTGATGCTGTTAGAAGCACTTCAAACACCTGCCCCACCTTTAGGCTAAAGTCGCTGCCATCCGCGCCCGCACAATTCTTCCTTCAGTCTCAAGCCTCCAGTCTCGAGCCTCCAGCCTGCTTTAGCAGCATTTGACACTCGTTAGAAATTGCCTAAAAATGTCATGTAGCGCACTCTTCGCATTCGATACAAGCCTTACTTCCGGCCTTGACGGTCGCGAGTCTGGGCATTAGAAACAGCAACACGAAAGGCGTCGTAGCCAAGTGGCTAAGGCAGTGGATTGCAAATCCGCGATGCGGCGGTTCGACTCCGCCCGACGCCTCT
>JANRMD010000411.1:0-2037 GCA_033761895.1 Pirellulaceae bacterium
GAAAACGCGTTCACTAGCGCTGGAAGAGGCGATTACGATTGGTTCATGGTGAATGGAACGTTCGAAGTTCGTGCTCAATCCAATTTGGAAGTGCTCAGTAGGATTGACCAAGAGTTGGTACGCAAGAACTTGCCTATGGAACCGTTTGTAGAGCGGGCGGAGCCTTTAAGACCTGAGGGAATGGATGACGACGTCTACTACATCTTCAGAAGGTACACCGAACCTTACTTTGACACGAAGCCCTTTTTGACGATTCCGTTCACGCCGAAATCTGAAGGCCTTTACAGTGTCAACTCCACAGGGGATCGGTTGGTTGTGTTAGGCAAAGATCTCGAAGTCTGGGATCTGGCAACCGGTAAACGACTAACCGCAATGCCTGCGCCTTCCAGTAAATGCAAACGGGTTCTATGGGATAACCCTGAGCAGGTTGTGGTGCTGGATAGTACTGCGGTGTATCGCGTTGTCGCAGCGACAGGGCAGGTACTCGATACATGGAATCCGCCCCAGTCGGATGAGCCTGCGATGTTGGTCCGCGCGGCCAATACACCAACTTACGCAGTTTCTACTGCGAAAAAGAAGCTCTACGTTTTGGGCCAAGACCTTAAAGCGACTCATGAGTTCAACGGACAACTGGACAATCCCTCGATCGCCATTCGTCCTGATGCAAAGTGGGTGTTGGCGATGTCGAGTGGCAGCGCGGTGCGTTGGCATATTTCGTCGAGCCGCCAAGATGTGGAGACGCTCGGCGGGTTGGGCAATCAAGTCAAGTTGATTCCGCTGTCGGGCAACAATGTCGACTATCTGGTCGGTCCGCAGACGCAAGCCATCTGTTTCAACGATCGTGAAACGCAGCAACTGAGACTGCTCAACTGCGACGTCAATCCGCTCACGCATGCAGGTGCGGTGGGAACGATGGACGGTGAAAGCGAATGGTTCACGGGCTGCCTGAGTCGTCCGGCGGAGGGGGGCAAGCGTCAGTATTTCATTCAGGACTTGGTGCCTGAATCAGGCGATTTTTCGGTTGAATTTCCGCTTGGAAATGAGCCAGTGCTCGAGCTGAGCATTGACCAGACAGCGGAAGTTTGCGCCGTTCGTGACGCCAAGCAGCTGAGCGTGTATCGACGACAATGTTGGAAAGACTTTACGGGGACGTGGACACGTGAGCATTTGTCGCTGTTGGCAGGTGATGGCCGGTATGAACAACTTGAATTGGCCGCAAATGCTCTACGAAAGCAAACGCGGCTGCGCAACAATCACGGCGAGGGTTTCTATTCTGTTCTTGCGGCGACGGTCGGCGAGAAATGGGCTCAGTTGGAAATCGACGAGGCACAGCGGCTGGCATCGGTAAAGAGTGGTAATGGAAACGGAAAGTTAGAGGATCGTAGCTCGATCCTAAAATCGCTCGACGAATGGAGCGCCAAGGGAGGTGAATTTGCAATTCTGGCTTCCGGCTATCGGAACCTCGAGATTGGCAGACGCGCGCGTGGGGGTGGCTACTCAAACAGCGTCACCCGATCGAAATGGGACGAGTATGAACAACGAAACCAGAAGATTATGCAGGCTGTCGAGCCACTGCTAAAAAGAAAAGAGAAGTCTTTAGGTGCGTTGCGATTGGCAATCACCAGCCGCTTGAACTCGGGGCAATCCCCTGAAGAACTGCAGCCGCTGATGAAGGATTTGCTCGAATCGTTTCCGTATGCGACTTTCTCGCATATTGACCTCTGCATTCACATGCTGCCTCGCTGGGGTGGAAATGCGGGGGATGGTGGAGCCTATCTATCTTCGATTTCCGAACTGCTTCCCAGACCCCATGGAGATCTGCTTTACACGCGTGTAGCTATCGGTGTTGCACAGCTCTATCAACCCACAATTTTGTCGGCCGATGAGTCAGGAATCAGCATGCCGCGCGTGCTGCGTTCCATCGACGAAATCTTGGAGCTCAATCAACTTAACGTGAACGAAGTGGAGTTTCTCATCAAACTGGCGAAACTCGCAAATCGCATGGATCTGGTTGAAAAGTTGGCGCGCTATCATGTC
>JANRMD010000412.1:0-6032 GCA_033761895.1 Pirellulaceae bacterium
ATAAACATTGGATAGTCGCCCAGTTATGGAAGACCAGTCCTCCGAGACCCGCGGCTAGCGCCGTCGGCTCACCTGGCCCGCGGCTAGCGCCGTCGGCTCACCTGGCCCGCGGCTAGCGCCGTCGGTTCATGAATAAATTGAAACACGAATCACGGGAAATAAACGATGAAAGTTAGCATTATCGGCGGTGGCGGTTTGGTCGGATCTTGTGCGGGGTTTGCTCTGCAATGCGGCGGTATCGCCAAAGAGATCGCAATCCTGGACGTGAACGAGAACTTGGCCGCCGGTCAAGCTCTGGACCTCATGCATGGAACACCGAGCGTTGCTGACCAGATCATTAGCTCGGGATCTTACGAACATATCCCGTCGAGCGACATCGTTTGCATCACTGCCGGTCTGCGTCGCAAGCCAGACGAATCGCGCTTGGACCTGATCAATCGCAACACGGACTTGTTCATGTCGATTCTGCAGCAAGTTAAAGCGGCTGGATTGAAAAAATGTGCGAAGGTCGTGGTCGTTAGCAATCCCGTTGACATTCTGACTTATGTTGCCGCCAAGTACTTGGGCTTGCCTGAGCTTCAAGTCATCGGCCTGGGCACACAGCTCGACACGATTCGTTTCTGCAGCTTGATTGCTGAGAACTTAAAGGCACCGGCGACCCAAACGCGAGCTTTGATACTCGGCGAGCATGGTGACAGTATGGTGCCGATTTGGTCGAGCGCTACTGTTGGTTGTTTGCCGTTGGAAAAATACCCAGGTTGGAATACGAACATTGCCAACCAGATTTTTACTCGCACCAAAGGTTCGGGCGCAGAGTGTATCAGCAAGAAAGGCGGAGCTGGCTTTGCGGTCGGCATCGCGATTCGCGACGTGATTGAATCGGTGATTCTTGATTCACGTCGTATTCTGCCGGTCAGCACCATTCAATCGGGCAGTTATGGCATCCGCGACGTGGCCCTTTCTGTCCCAACGGTTGTGGGACGTACAGGTGCGCTCGATCGTATTGAACTCGATCTTTGGCCAAAAGAAATGCAAGGCCTACGAAGCAGCGCTTCCGCGCTTCGTCCAACCTTGGAGACGGTTTTGAAGCGGGTTGGAATGTAGCCAAACTTAAGATCAAGTCACTTGGGTTTCCTGAGCTCAAATTTTATTGGATATGCGCCCGCTATGATTCGTGCGTGGCGTTCAATTAGTCGTAAGGGCTAATTGAGTTGCAAAAATTCAACAGTTGTCCTACCCTCCGCGGTCAGGCCAGGATTGCCGGCTCTGCCAATTGAAAATGTCCCGTCCGCAACTGCGGTTATTACAAGTGCGATCGTTTCGGCTAAGCTTATGTCTCAGGAGACTTTTTTAGAGGCAAGCGAAGGGGCAAATCTTGCACTTCAAACTACGCGATATCTTTGTTCTTACCTTCGCAGTTGCTCTACTGTTCGCGTTAGCAGTCACGTTTGTTAGCGCCGCTCGTGAACAAGCACGTATGATGCAATGCAGCAACAACCTAAAGCAACTTGTGTTGGCTATTCACAATTACCACGATGCGTACAAAGCCATGCCGTGTGCGATGGGCGGCACAGAGGGTTCACCCCTAGTAAGCAACGCTGGTTCGCGAAGCGGTTTTGTTAGCTTCATTCCCTTACTTGAGGCCAGTCCGTTCTACAGCAACCTAATGACTGGCGATCCACCAAGGATTCCACCGGGTGGAAGTGCGCCATGGATTGCTGGGCCGACCAAAGCTGAATTCTGGGATCATGTTATTCCCTCCTTTGTCTGTCCATCTGATCTAGCACCAGAGCCCAAGGCTGGCGAGTATGGGGCGACGAACTATGCATTCTGCTGGGGGGATAGTGTTGCGAGTATCCTTGATATCGCAGACCTCAATGTGCCCGACAAACTACCGACTCGCGGCCCCTTTCAAGCCCGCTTTTACAAACGGTTCTCGGATATCAAAGATGGACTGTCAAACACCTTGTCCTTTGGCGAGATTGCAAGGAAAGCCCCAAGCCCCAAACATGGTGTCGTGGCGGTCGTTCAAGGGATCGACCAGAGTCCCGCGCTGTGCCTTGCACAATTTGATGGAGCAAATTTTGTCCGTGGAACAACTTTCGTGAGCAGTCCTCAACGACGTGGCGGACGTTGGTGCGACGGCCGTCCTTATTACTCAGGCTTTACGACGGTGCTGGCTCCCAATTCGTTATCCTGCACGACCACCGATGACGATGGAACATGGGGCATCTATTCCTCGAGCAGCAGTCACAAGGGGGTTATCCAAGTCGGTTTTCTGGACGGGGCATGTAGAATTATATCGAACAGCATTGATTGCGGTTCACCTACTGCTGTTCCGCCTGATACCGCACAACGAACTGGCGAAGTGCTTGAGAGCCCCTACGGCGTTTGGGGTGCAATAGGCACAATTGCATCGGGCGATGCAAAAACCACTTTTGACGACGAGCCTTGAGGGCAATTGCCTTAGCAGCAGCTATCATGGACGTTTCCCTTTGGTTGTGCTTACTGTTTTCCCAAGGCTCCGACCTCGATGGCGTTTACTTCAGCAGTTGCGATCTTTCTAGGTTCATTTCTTCTGTTCCTCGTCCAACCTGTTATCGGCAAGATGATCCTGCCTTGGTTTGGTGGCACGCCAGCGGTTTGGACAACCTGCATGTTGTTCTTTCAAGTCCTGCTATTGGCGGGATACGCTTATGCAGCTCTGCTGGCTCGAATTGCTAGTCCAGTTCGTCAAGCGACGATCCATATCGCCCTTCTGAGCCTGTCGTTACTTTTGTTGCCTATCACGCCGAGTACAGCTTGGAAGCCGCCGGATGGCGAGTACCCTGCGATTCGAATCTTGTTGATGCTGGCCGCCACCGTAGGCTGGCCTTACTTTTTGCTCTCAGCCACATCGCCGCTGGTTCAAGCTTGGTTCGCGCGAGCCTATCCGACTCGATCGCCCTATCGGCTGTATGCGCTCTCGAATGTTGGCTCACTTGGTGCGTTATTGCTTTATCCCTTTGTTGTCGAGCCCGCTCTAACGACAACCCAACAGGGAACGCTATGGTCGGTTGCATTCGTCGTTTTTGTGCTGGGCAGCGGCGTGCTAGCTGTCCAGCTTTGGAGGCTGCGATTCGCGCTGCAGACTGCACCAGTCGACTCGCAAGCTACAGGTACCAGTGATAAAAAACGCAAACGTAAACAAGATGCTAGTGCGGCTGGCATGCCTTCAACTTACGATCGTTGGCTATGGTTGCTGTTGCCTGCTCTCGCTTCGCTGATGCTGCTGTGCATTACGAACCACCTTTGCCAGGATGTGGCCGTGATCCCTTTCCTATGGATACTGCCGCTGGCGATCTATCTGTTGTCGCTGATCATCTGTTTCGATCGGGACTGGTGGTACTCGCGTCGCTGGTTCAGTCTTGGTGCTGTGGTCATGATTCTGATTGCTAGTGATCTCAGCTATTTCGCGTTTGTGGACAGTATTCGGGCTACTCCATCGAGCAGTCCGCTGTGGCGATTTGTGAGGTATGACATTCGATTTATTATCAGTGTCTACTTAGCCCTATTCTTCTTAGTTTGTATGGTTTGCCATGGGGAAGTGGTGAGACGCAAACCCGTGGCCTCCAAGCTGACCGAGTTTTACCTCTCGGTCTCAGCCGGCGGAGCCTTAGGCGGCTTCATTGTCGCGGTAGTTTGCCCCCTGATCTTTGCATCATTTTTAGAACTGCAAATCGGGTTGATCGTGTCCTTTTTAGTCGCGATATCTGTCTTCCTCAGCGACGTTAACCAACGAGGATTGAGCGCTGCAAAACCTCTGACCAAGAAGAATGCTTCTGTCAAAGCTGAAAGCAAAGTGCCGCTAGCTCTGATGACGATCGTTTCCCTGTTGGCGGTATTCGCCGTTGTTAGTGCCCAGGTAGTCTCGCTGGACTTGGACTCCAAGATCATCATTCGCAACTTCTATGGAACGCTGAAAGTTCGCGAGTGGTTTGAGGATGATCCTGATCACTTTGGTCGAGCCATGTACCACGGTTCGATTCTGCATGGCTACCAGTACATGACGGCTGAGAAAGAGAATATGCCGACAACCTACTACAGTGAACAAAGCGGGGTCGGCAAGGCAATCGTTGCCAAGCGTGGCGCAACGCCCTTAAAGATCGGCGTCGTGGGACTCGGTGTCGGAACCATCGCCGCTTATGGGCAAACCGGCGATACCATGCGATTCTATGAAATCAATCCCTTGGTTATCGATCTGGCAAAGGACCCCTTCACGTTCCTCAGTAAATCTCCCGCTCAAATTGAAGTTGTATCGGGGGACGCAAGACTGTCACTGGAGCGAGAATCCCCTCAGCAGTTCGATGTGCTTGTACTGGACGCCTTTAGCGGCGATTCGATTCCTGTTCATCTGCTGACGCGCGAGGCGATGGAGATCTACTTGAAGCATATGAAACCCGATGGCATCATCGCGATCCATGTGAGCAATCGTTATGTGAATCTTGCGCCCGTGGTCGATCGGTTAGCGGCAGCCAACGGCTTGCAGCAGTGGATGATCACCCAAAATGAAATGAAGTACCTCGAATTGGCTGTCTCCGAATGGATCTTGCTTGCTCCATCAACGCAAGCCTTCGAAGGGCTGGAGGCCTTCGGTGTAGCCCCCAAGAGTTGGCCAGACTTCGAAGCTTGGACGGATGATTACAACAATCTGTTCGAGCTTTTGCAGCCCGCTTATTGAGGCGCTTTATTGAGCTGTAAGCTATGAGCTATAAGCTACTGCAATCGACCTGCTGACCAAAGGATGCCCTTCACCAAAGCTTGGCGAAAATTCTTGTCGGCAAAGGTTTCGTTGCTATGACCGTAAGTGGTTCCGAACACACGCGCCTTGCCGTATTGATTGGTCCAGAAAACCGCATGCGAACCACCATCTTTTTCACTCACCGAAGTGGCTAGCACTTTGGCTTTTGGCCACACCGTTTCGATGATATACAGCTCGTCTTTGGGAGTGACCCAGTCCTTGGGAAAATCCTTCATGATGGGATGATCGGGAGCGACGACTTTCACGGGATAGTTGGCTTGATGATCATGACGGCGGCTGGTAACCCCTAGAAACTCACGCCAGTCATCGATCTTTCCAGCGCGATAGGTGTGCATGGCGCAGTGAATCACCACTGCGTTCGCGCCATCCTTGTGAGCTTTCGTAATCTTGCGAATGTACTCTTCACTGGTCGTATCGGCAAAACACTCATTGTGGATCACAACATCGTATCCCTTAGCCCAATCTGGATTGTTGTACATATCAATCTCAGCCTTGGTGCCCTTGCCCCCTTCATTCACCACCTTCCACTCAACCTCAACCTTGTGTTCTTTAAAGGCCGCTTGGATCTCTTGGGTTTGGTAAACGTAGTCATGGCAGCAACCACCGGTGATTAGCAACACCTTCAGCGGTTCGGCGGCTTGAGCTGATTGGGGCATGTGACTGGCAAAGACCGCCAGTGAAAGAAGCCACAGAAGTTTGGTTAGAAGCGTTCGGCGAAGGCTTGGCACAGTTGGACTCCAGAGTTGAGAGGAGAAGTTCGATGGAACCATCTTAAATCGAACTCCTGGCATTCACCACCCGTTTGTTCAAGACACGGTTACCGAGTGTAGCCTAGTGGAGCGTCAAGCTTTAATCTTAGGGTAATCGGGTTAGGGTGGCACGCTCTGAGGCTCTGCGAAGGGCGTGGTTCCAGCGTAATTCAGCGTAATTCGACATGCCCTTCGCAGAGCCTCAGGGCGTGCCACCCTAAAATTAAAGCTTGACGCTCCACTAGTGACTAGTGCTCTGTCCACACTAGATTTAAGAGCTTGTTCGATTCCCTTGATTCAACGAGGTAGCGGAAGCCGTCAAGGCTTTCGAGGCCACCAGTGCTCGCGAAATGCTGGAAGGGTTAGCGGCGGTTACCAGAGCAAAAACCGGGGCTAACGCCCATCGGTTAATCCCGCAGATTTACTCTGCGGATCGTTCGGTTTCTCACTAATCTTCAGACGCGGTGACGAATGGCGACGAG
>JANRMD010000413.1:0-34535 GCA_033761895.1 Pirellulaceae bacterium
TTTCGACGGCCACCGCATTACTTTCGAATGCTTGAAGGGTTAGCGGCGGTTACCAGAGCAAAAACCGGGGCTAACGCCCATCGGTTAATCCCGCAGATTTACTCTGCGGATCGTTCGGTTTCTCACTAACTTGAGACGCGGTGACTAATGGCGACGAGGGCTGAGGTCGTTAGCAGCCTTCGCTTCGCCGAGTCGCAACATTCCGGCCGGCTGGTCCTCGAATGCCTTGACGCATTCCGCTACGAGATTGCCCGAAATGCTTGACGCATGCCTGTACCGCTGCTGGTTACTGGTCGAGCGATTTTTTACAATACAGGATTCTTAATTCGACCCTTTGCTTCGGTTTGCTTCTTAAGGTCCGTTACCTTGATAGAACAAAACTCGATCGACTACCTCCAGCTAACCTTAACAACTGGGGTCGGCCCTAAGACTTTGGAAACGCTGTTAGCTCGATTTGGATCTGCGACGGAAGTGCTGCAAGCGAGCCCACAAGATCTGGCTGAAGTGGAAGGGGTCGGAGTTGTGTTGAGCCGACGCATCCGATCGAGCGAATTCCGAGATCTGGCTTTATCGGTCTTCAGCATTTGCGAAGACAAAGATGTGCGTCTCTTGTTCCCATGGGAAGCGGAGTTCCCGCGCTTGCTGAAAGAGCTACCCGATCCACCCATGTTGCTCTACATGCGCGGTGAGTTTACGCGTACCGATGCGCTTAGCATTGCGATTGTCGGAACGCGTGGTGCAACTCAGTATGGTCGCAGTCAAACGGAGCGATTTGCCAGAGCGCTGGCGAGAGCCGGATTGACGATCGTCAGTGGATTGGCTCGCGGTATCGATGCCGCCGCGCATCTCGGTGCCTTGGAAGTGGGTGGACGAACCATTGCGGTGCTTAGCAGCGGTGTGGCTGAGATCTATCCACCTCAACATGCAGAACTGGGAGAACGCATTGCGGCCAATGGGGCTTTGATTAGCGAGATGCCGCCAGGCGCCAAACCCAAGAAGGGAATGTTCCCACAGCGCAATCGGCTGATTAGTGGCCTGTCACTGGGGACAATTGTGATCGAAGCGGCCGAGCGTTCCGGGGCATTGATTACCGCGCGATTGGCGGGTGAACAGGGGCGCGAGGTCTTTGCATTGCCCGGCATGGTCTCGTCTCCCAACTCGCGCGGCTGCCATCGCTTGATCAAAGATGGCGCCCACATGATTCAAGATCCGGAGGATGTACTGGATGAGTTGGGTCCGATGGTGGAAGGCGTCGTGCTGTCGCCAGATCAAACCGTTCGTCATGCGGCAGAATTGCAACTGAATGATCAAGAGAACGCAGTTCTACAGGCAATCGACATACAACCTACCGATATCAACGCGATTGTGGTCACAAGCGGTCTTCCCGTCCCGCGTGTGCTCAGTACGCTTAGCGTATTGGAAATGCGGAGACTGGTTCGTAGAGTCAGCGGCCAACTGGTTCAGCGAGTGTAGGCATTGTCTCAAAAGGGGTCTGACCCTCTCCGGGCACACTGTTTTGCAAAGGGTTTGGCACACCCTCCAAAGGGTCAGACCCCTTTTGAGACAAAGCCTAGCACTGACACGTAGTGGCAAGCATTTTTGCACTTAGCCGAACGAGCGGAGGCGGGAACTCGCTTTGACGCCGGTGTTTAGCTGAAAAATCGTCACTCCGCCGAGTAAACTCGACGGCGATCGGCGAGCCGTGTCGCATGTTCGAACCCAATTAAAATTATAGCATATTTTTCGACATAACTTTTTCTGAGGAATTCGGCGAGTTTGTCGCTTGACATTGATTCAATTCTCGGTCCGGGCGGTGCCATTGCGCGGCGACTGAAAAACTACGAGCACCGCGACGAGCAACTGGCCATGGCCGGTGCGGTCGCTGCTGCGATGAAGGACCAAAAGCACTTGGTGGCTGAAGCGGGTACGGGTGTAGGAAAGAGCTTTGCGTATTTGGTGCCTGCTATTCTGCATGTGACTGCGAACCAACACGAAAGCACGCCGCCTCCCTCCGAAGAGGATGAACCCAGCAAACGTATCGTCATCAGCACGCACACCATCAGCTTGCAAGAGCAGTTGATGAACAAGGATTTGCCGCTCCTCAACAGCGTGATCCCGCGCGAGTTCACCTCGGTTCTAGTCAAAGGTCGCGGCAACTATCTCAGTTTGCGCAGGTTCGAATTGGCTCGAAAAAGAGCGACTTCGATGTTCAACGATGTCGAGTTCAGTCAACTGGAACAGCTGCGACAATGGACAAAAGAAACCACCGACGGTTCGCTCAGCAGTCTTCCGTTTCGGCCATCTGGGTCATTGTGGGATGAGGTTTCCAGCGACACAAGCAATTGCATGGGCCGCAAGTGTCCCACTTATGACAAGTGTTTTTATTATCGCGCAAGGCGTCGCGTCCAAGGCGCTCAGATTTTGGTCGTGAATCACGCTTTGTTCTTCACGGACTTGGCGATCCGCGATGAACTGGGCTGGGGCATCCTTCCGGACTACGATGTAGCAGTGCTCGACGAATGCCATATGATTGAATCGGTAGCCAGCGCGCACTTGGGACTGAAGATTACAAACGGCCAGGTGCAATACACGCTCAACAAACTGTACAACCCCGCCACTGGGCGAGGATTGTTTGTCGCGATGGGTTTGGAACGGTTAACCGAGCGTGTGCAGCGAGCGCATCTAATGATCGATCAACTGGTGTTTGATCTCGACACATGGATGGGCAAAGAACGTGATACTAAACGCGTCCATCAACCGCGCATCGTGACCAATTTATTGAGCGACGTGTTGCACGAGCTTGGTGGAGCCCTGCTCAAGATGGCGGACAATTCCGATGATGCATCGCAGCGTCAGGACCTGATGTCGGCCGGCAATCGACTCGAGTCGCTGTGTGGTGATGCAAGGGCTTGGGTAGAGCAGACCGATGGCGATTGTGTGTATTGGTTGGAACGCAGCCTCAGCCGACGTGGCGATATTCGAATGGAAATGCACGCCGCGCCGATCGATATCTCCACCAAGATGCGTGAAATGCTATTTCAAAAAGTCCCCAGCGTTATCATGGCCAGCGCTACGGTTTCGTCAGGACGCGGGGGAGGTTTTGAGTTCTTTCAGTCGCGAGTCGGCGCGACCGGCAGTCGGACAATTCAACTGGGCAGTCCGTTTGATTATCAACGCCAAGCCGAGATTGTGGTCGTCAATGACTTGCCCGATCCATCCGCCAATCGTCTGCAGTTCGAAGCGGCTCTGCCAGAGTTGATTAAGCGTTACCTGCTGCGCACCGACGGTCATGCGTTCGTGTTGTTTACCAGCTACGGGCTGCTGCGTTCGACGGCTCAGAAATTGCAGTCTTGGTTCGCTCAGCAGCAGATGGTTCTTTACAGTCAAGCGGAAGGCACACCGCGCGGGGCGCTGCTGGACCAGTTCAAGAAAAATCCACGCGGCGCCTTGTTTGGAACGGATAGTTTTTGGCAAGGAGTCGATGTTCCTGGGAACGCGTTGACAAATGTGATCATCACCAAGCTCCCCTTCAGCGTCCCCGATCACCCGCTCCTGGAAGCTCGGCTGGAAGCCATCCGCGCTGCTGGCGGCAATCCATTCCGTGATCATCAAATCCCCGAAGCAATCATCAAGTTGCGTCAGGGATTCGGGCGGCTGATACGCACCGCTAACGATGAAGGAATTGTTGTCATTCTTGACCCAAGAATCTCAACCAAACCCTATGGGAAACTGTTCATGGATTCCTTGCCCGATTGCAAAGTCAGCTACGAATCGCATCACAAATAGATTGGCTAGTAGACGGACTAAGCGGTCTGCTGCCCCGTGTATTTCACGCGGCCGTGATAGATTGCCGTCAGCGACTTTACGAGCGAATTCTTCACCAAATCCAATTGCTGCAGCGTCAAACCACACTCATCAAACTGACCGTCGAGCAGCTTCTTCATTGCCAGTTGATCGACCAAGTTTTGTAAGCGGGACGATGTCGGTTCGACCAATGAACGACTGGCACTCTCCACCGAGTCTGCCAACATCAACACTGCTGCTTCGCGAGTTTGAGGCTTGGGGCCAGGATAACGGAAAGACGTTTCCGAGACTTCTTCTTTATTCGGGTCGGATTGGCTGCGTTTGGTCGCTTCGCGGTAGAAATGCTCAACCAAGGTTGTTCCATGGTGCTGCTCGATGAAATCCGTGATCGGCTTGGGCAAGTGATGTTGCCGGGCCAAGTCAGCTCCGTCCTTCACGTGAGCGATGATAACCAGCGTGCTCATCGCAGGCTGCAGCGTGTCGTGGCAATTGCCGGCTTGTCCTTGATTCTCAACAAAGTAGTTCGGCTTGAACATCTTGCCGATATCGTGAAAGTAGGCACCCACGCGAGTCAGCAGGCCATGAGCTCCGATCGAATCCGCTGCGGCTTCAGCAATAGCAGCTACGTTGATGGAGTGGTTATAGGTACCAGGAGCCCGCTGTGCCAATTGACGCAGCAGCGGATGACTCGCATCCCCCAGCTCCAACAAACTGAGGTCGGTTTGCACTCCGAAAATGCGTTCCACAAACGGGAGCAAACCTGTCATCAGCGCGCCGGCCAATAAGGTCACTCCGCCCAAACGAATCGATTCAAGGGACAGCCCCGGCAGCAAACGCAGCCAAGTCGCAGAGGTCATGGTGGTACTATCAGACAATGTTTCAGAAACCACGTGCAGCCGACCAATCACCATGTCCGCACCAAAGTGAGTCGCAGCAACCACAATCCCAGCTCCCAAGCCAACGTAGATCAACTTGGTTCGCGTTCGAATGCGGCCGAGAAGCAATGCTGATGCACAAGCACCACTACACAGCATTACGAATTGCGCCATGTCGTAGCCACTGGACAGAGTAAAGCAGAGCGCCAAGCAGCAAGTAATCAGCAGCGCAACCTGTTTTCCAAACGCAATGGTCGCGGTCATCGCACAGAGCACAATCGGCACCACTTCTGCACGCCATGGATCAGGCGTGGTTAGTCGGCATAGCAAAAACACAACTACAACCAAACCCAACAAGCGAGTGAGTTTGATCGGGTCGGTGATCAGCGTACGATCGAACTGAAAATAGATATAGAAACCGCACAGCATGTACATCGCCATGACCATTCCCAAGAACGCAAAGCCGTGCGTGACCGTTTCGCCCCAACTCAACTGTTTGATCCAAGCGTCGTGCTCGGCACGCAACAACGGAATGTCGTTCTCGGAAGACATCGGCTGGCCGGGCCGTGCGAGGGTGCTGACCATGGGTGAGTACGAAATGATGGCGTCTTCAACTGAAGCCTCGGCTCGCTTGCGCGCTTCTTCGCTTAGATCCTGACGATAGACGAGCGTTGGCCCGCTCGCGATCTTCTCCAGCCCTGGAATCAAAAAGTTAGCAACCATCTTGGCTAAGATGGCGGAGTCAGGATTCGTGAATGCGGCTTGGAATGCGTCTTGGGTTTTCTGCGGCAACTCAGCGGACACCTCCGCGAAACGTACTTTGGTAACGTCAACAACAGCATCGTTTTTAGGTTGTCCGGTTGGGATAACCTTGATGGACCGTTGATTGCCCTGGTCAGTGTCGTGACCAAGCGACTTTAGGATGCCATATTCGGCTATTGGATTAAGAATCGATCGCAGAGCTTCATCAAATTTTTCGGACTGGCCCGTCGGCGTCAATACGCTCCGCAGGGCTCGCAACGCGTCTTCGGGTGCCAGCACTTGCTCGCTGCCGCTTTTGGGCAAAAACCTAGCCAGCGATGCTTTCTGTTCATCCGACAAATCTGCATACGGCTGATCACCGAGCAACAACAGAAGTTGCTGCTTGATATCGCTTTGAAGTTGCGACAGTGTGGAGAGCGGAGATTGGGGTAGGAGGTGGTTCTCGTAGTAACACAGCGAATCGCGGCGCTGCTGATCACGCAAAACTGCTGTCTTGGCCACGTCCACCAAGTCGAACGGTACCCGAGCTACGATGGCTCGCTGGGGAATATCCCCTTCGCGAAACGAAAAGGCCGGTTCCCAACCGCGTTGGATCAACAGAATTGCGACGGCTGCAAGAAATGCTGAACCGATCCGCAACAGCACCGCTCCGGTCAAGAGATCGCGAAGCCAAGTGCTAAGCTCGCTGGGCTCCATTTGAAGGGAAGCCACCCGCTCACTGCGCGTGCGTTTAGTATTTATGGGTGCCATGCGGCTAATGCGACGAGTTTTACTCGTCTTCCTCGAGTCCTTCCGGTTGGCTTTCGGCAACACGCCGAGAGTCGTACCGACTGACTATTTCGCGAACCAAGCGATGTCGGACTATGTCTCGCTCGTTCAGTGTAACAAAGCTTACACCCCGAATCCCTTTTAGGCGATGCCAAGCGTCTCGCAAGCCGCTTGTAACTCCGCCGGGGAGATCCACTTGGGTGATGTCACCAGAGACCACTATTTTGGAGCCTTCTCCCATTCTTGTCAAAAACATTTTCATCTGGGCCGAAGTCGTGTTTTGGGCTTCATCCAGAATGATAAACGCGTCATTTAGCGTTCTTCCCCGCATATATGCCAAGGGAATAACCTCAATGACGTCATGCTCCATCAGGTATTTGACCTGATCATAATCCAGCATTTCGTTGAGACCATCAAGCAGTGGACGCAGGTAGGGGTTCAGTTTAGCTTGCAAATCCCCAGGTAAAAAACCGAGACTTTCGCCCGCTTCGACCGCTGGTCGCACCAAAACGATTTTTCGGATTGCTCGGCTTTTGAGAGCTTCCACTGCCAAAGCCACTGCCAAATAGGTTTTTCCACAGCCGGCTGGGCCTCGGCACAGTGTCAGATCACTCTGCCTAATTTGGGAAACGTAAAATGCCTGCCCTTCCGTGCGAGGCTTTATCTTTCGGTGCTGGTGCGCAAGATTCACTTCCGATTCGGTTGAGATGGCCACGCCGGCAGTAGCGGTGATGCCCAGCGCCCCCTGCACATCCTCCAAACTCAGCTTACCCTGCCGAGCTCGGTTTTGAAGCGATTCGATCGCGCTAGTCGCTAGACGCACAGGCTCCTCTTCGCCAACGATCTTCAGTTTGCCGTCGCGGTGTGTAATCGCAACTCCGAAGTGGTTCCGAATCATCCGCAAAAACTGATCTTGAGGGCCGAATAGACTGAGCACCATGTTCGGGTCACTCAGGTTCAGATTAGCTTCAGACACCTTGAACTCCTCACGATAAGGCGAACCGCCAAGTCATTTTGCCTTACGGTTGACCAGGTCCATGAATCAAATCGGCCACCACCATCAAATATGCCACCACCCCAGCCGGAAGCAAAGAATCCGTTACGTCCCACAAACCACCCAAACCCGGCAGTAACTTCCCACTGTCCTTCGCCTGCACTTCACGCTTGAAAATCGACTCCAACAGATCACCGAACAGTCCAGCGATAGTCAACAACACACCCAAGCCAACAATGCCCAACCAGTGGATCTTCAGTTCCTCGCTCCCCTCACTTCCTTTGAATGCTATTGGCGCACAAACGGAAAAGTAAAGCCAGCTGACCACGGTTGCAACCACCATCCCGCCAATCAAGCCTTCGTAGGTTTTCCCGGGACTGACCGCTGGACATAACTTCGTTCGGCCAAAAAATCTCCCAGTAAAATATGCTCCGGAGTCGCTGAACTTGGTAATTACGATGATGCCTACCATCATGTACAATCCCCAACCCGATGTGCCGACCAGACGTGTCGCAATCCAAAATGCAAAACACAATCCGAAGTAGACAGACACCCAACCCGACAGAATAGCTCGCTCAAAACATCGATTGCCGGTCTGATAATTTCGGAGCTGCCATCCAAAGCAGCCGACCAGCGCAAAGATGGCTGCCGCCATCGGCCAACCCAGTTTCCCCAGCAGGCAATCGCTCGGATACGGCGAACCGGAAAGTGGCCAGTAAACCGGTACCAGCGACGCCAAGATGATCCCACCGCATCCGATTAACGCAGGTCGATCGATTGGGCCATAGGCACTGTTCCGCAGCAGTGCCGTGCATTCCATGGCACTGCCGAACATCAAGTAGATCCCGAGTGGAGCCATCCAATATCCGCTACCTTCCAGCGGCAGCCAAGCGTCAAGCCCGACAAAGCACAACGAAAGGCCGATAATGATGAACGCAGATAATAGACGGTGCCGAAGCAAACCAAGACTCCCCAAGCCGCATGGAACTTTGTAAAGGCCAAAGTATACCAACCCAAGCTGCTCCGATGAAGCTGATCAGAGTAGATCCTTCTATCCTCGTAGCGGAAACCGTCAAGGTTTTCGTGGGCCCTGGTAGCCGCCACTGCCAAGCTGCCAAGTGGTGGTTAGTCATCCCGCCATCGTGTCCACCGTCTGGCGACGGTGGCTACTATTGGTGATGAACCATTGCTCCTTCGGTCACCCTCGCTTGTTGGCGCTGTTTCCAGTGAAAATCGTCATCCAGATCGCTTCAAAGCAACAAACAACGCAACATCAAAACTGACGCTCCGACGCCATCGTGTTGGTGGTGGTGGCGCTGCTGCCAGATCGGACCAACTGCAAACGGTCGGGCTAAGGAGTGGCTGGGAGGTGTGTGACTTCCCCCGTCAATTTGTTGGAAATGGTTTGATAACCGCTCTGCGGGACCTCCGCCTCGCCGAGCGTTAAGGCAAATTCCTTGACAGGTGGCTCAAGCGATTGAAGTTCGATGGTTCCTTGGATTTCTCCGGTCTGCTTCAGTTCCCAATTCTGCAGCGGCTTTTGGCCTTGGTTGGTAGTTCCAGGCAAATCTAACAGACATACATAGTTCAAGGTTGGACGACCTTTGACGAAGGTGTATTTCACCTTGAACTTGAGAACTCCTTCAGGTGTCACCGTCACTTGCGCGTCCGAAAGCGTAACTTCGCTTTTCTCCGTCGGAGCATCTGGAACAGTAGATTGCATCACAGTGCTGGAGGGGGCTGGGGCCGGTTTGCAGCCTGCGAATCCTAAAGGCAAACTCAACAAGATCGCGATCGACATGATGCGTTTCATAGCTCGAGTTCTCATACTTTTACTTTTTCAATGCGGCAATCTTGATAGGAATCTCCACAACAACCTGACCACCCTTGTCGTCTATAGTGACTTGAATCGGCGAATCGGGCTGTGAGTAAGGCGCCGGAATCGCCTCTTTGGCATCAGGGTAATCCGCTTGTGTTGCATCCGGTGGTAACGACTTGCCCTTACCGTCGACCATCAACGAGACTCGCACACCGTAACTGCCGGGCGGGACACCCGCATCATCTGCACGCGAACTAATGACGGTGAAGTTGCCTTCAGCGTCCGATTGTCCAATCGCTCCTTCGCCAGGCGTACCAGTTTTAGGAGTGAATTGCACAATTGCATTGGGGATGGGGGTACCTGCCGCTTTCACAACACCCTGAATGGGTACGCGAGTGAGTCCGTCACCACCGCACCCCGATAGGCATAACGTCAGACAGCCCAACATCGTCATCGCCACCAAACGAAACATAAATTGCTCTCCGAGTACTAGATATCTATGAAACGCATGTGCAACGATCCGCAGCGTGCTGCATCCACGCTGCGGACAATCGTTGCTGGTTTGTAACGAACTTAGTCAGGCATATTGCTTATGACCTGACCATCGGCCATCCGCGTCAAATAAGTCAAACTTGGTTCATCGATCGTCTGAGCGATGAAGTGGACAGAACCATCAGCGTAGACGAATTGCACACCACCGGTATGCATGCTCGCCGCGTTGTACCAGCTCGCTCGAGCCCCGATGCGCAGTGGAATTACGTTGTACTTCCACACATTCAAACCCGTCGCTGGGAAAGTCGTGTTAAATCTCCCGACCGGATCGATCCCATTGGAAACCCAACCTACATAAGCCCAAGCGGATGTGACTCCGTTGATGAGGTCCAACGTCTGCTCTCCCATCGCCAGTGTATTGCTGGTGCCGTCTGTAATCGAAGCCATCGATGCAAAACTGTTCTCGCCGAACAGGTTTCGCACGTCGGTTGAAACAATTTTCCAGTAGTTGTACGTGTTCAAACCAGCGGCGTTTGTGATGAAATCGTAGCAAGTCTTGCTGGCCTCGATGGTGTTATCAGCCGTAAGCTGCGGAGCGTAAATGGCGTTAACTGTCGGAACGATGATCTTGCGAGGTCCGCCGTCAGAAGGACACATGAAGCCCGAGATCTCAAACGTGGATAAAGCCGCATTGCCACTTGCATAAGCGCCCGGTGTCGACAACGTTACCCCAGCCCGCGTGTAGTCACCAAACGGTGAATTCCACTTGAAGCGTTGATAAAGCGCCGATTGCTCTAAATATGGCAAAAGAGTCGCTAGGCCATGAATGTTCTGGGCCGTACGCGAGGCGTTGGTGATCGTGGTCGTGTTTAAGCAAGCCGGCGTGATCCTCGCCGCAGGCAGCTTCTTGTAAGTGCTCTCATAGTTGAGGAATGCCAACCCGAGTTGCTTCAAGTTGTTCGAACACTGCATACGCCGTGCTGCCTCACGCGCTGCTTGGACCGCCGGTAACAACAAGCCGACCAAGATTCCTATGATGGCGATAACCACCAGCAATTCCACAAGCGTAAAACCAAACCGCTTGATGGTTGCACAAGCCCTTGAGCGATTGACTCGCATAACCTTAACCTCCCTATAAAGGACAACCGAAGAAAGAAATTCAACTCTAAAGTTGATAGAACGATCGATATGACGGGCCTTAGCCCACATCAAATTCAAACAGGTTCTGTTGGTTGAGAGGTAAGATTTAGGGGGCGAGTTTGTGTTTCAGCTGAGACCTGCGTGGCATCTTTTGAATGCAACAATCTCCGCGCTCGCCCATTCCATCTTTGGCGTTAATGTAGAGCTCTCAGCGAGCAATAGCAATCAGAATTTCAAGAGATTTTTTGGCGATTTCAAATCATCGTTGCAAGGTAAACGCCAGTGTTCAATTAGCAACCAGTAAGCGAACCCTAACGTTCAACTCACCATCCAACCTAGGACTGGCTCACAGAAAATTTATTCATTCACCACACCGCGTATCGCGAACACCTTCATTAGTTGTCCTACATGCCACCACACCTGGTAAGTGACTCGCGAAGACTTATGGTGATACATGGTGACATAGATAGCTTAGGTAGACACTAACGACGCAAAAAACTCAGCAGCGCTAATCATCAAGCTGCTGAGTCTTTTGTTGGAAGTCGTCTTCCGTTACGCGTTTCTACTTTTTGTCACCACGTCCACCGTTTGGCTTACCTTCAGGTTTGGGATTGCCCTTTGGCTTGGCTTCACCATTAGGCTTGGCTTCACCCTTTGGTTTGGCTTCACCCCTAGGGGATACACCGCCGCCTCTGCCTGCTCCTGAGGGACTATGCGGCACGGGTGGTAGGCTTGGGGCCGCAGCGCGGGGTGGTTCTATCCGCATCGCTGGATTGCCCGCGCCCTGCGGTTGTGCCTTAACTCCAGGATCAGCGTTTCGACGCCCCTGCCCACCACTCGCATCCACATTGCTGCGGCCTTTGCCAGGCTCACCTGCTTTGCCGGTCGGCCCATTGTCCTTGGTAGGTGTCTGGACTTTGCCTTGAGAGCCGGGCGCTGGTTGTGCGCGTCCCGCAGAGCCTCTTGGCAATTTCAGTTTGATCGCCGGATCAGTTTTCAACGAGGTTGAGGGACCTGTGTCTCGCGGTGGTTGGATGCCTCGAACTACTTCCTTCCCCAATCCAGTGCCTGCGCCGCCAGTACCTGCGCCAGCTGCACCAGTGCCATTTTTCTTAGGTCCGTCTACCACGCGATTGTCTTTCGCTGGGTTCTTGCCATCCTTGGTGTTCGGTTCGCGAAGAAGATTCCCGACAGGCGCTGGCTTGGTCCTCTCGATGTTGCGACGCTGTTGCTGCAATTCTTTAACGGGCTTCAGTGCATTGACTACTTTATTGGTTGCATCTCTGTCGAGCTTCCTGTATTGAAATGCTTCGTGGCTATCACTCAGTGCGGGGTTATCGCTGGACCTTCGCAAACGTTGGCCTTCAACAGCCAAGGCTCCGATCGCAGCTGAGTTAAACGCGAACGAAGCGTTGCCTGCGTCCAGCTCTCTCTCTTGTTTCTGCTGAGCTCGGAACGTAGCAGCCGGTCGAAACTGCTGGTTCTGCTGGTATTGCAGATGTACTTGGTTGATTTGAGTGATGTAGTTCTGGTGACCAGCTTGATAGTAGCTGTACAGCGGATCGTAGTTTCGTTGACGCTGTGAATAGTTCACCCATGGATAAAAATTCTGCTGATACTGTGTGTCGTAGTAGTTGCCAAAGTAGTAGTGGCGATATCCAGGGTTCACGAACAAGTTCGCTAACCAATTTGTGCCAACATTCATGACGTAGTTGGGGCGATAGTTACCTGCATAACCTGAATTGAACCGCACCGGGTAAAAGATGGTACCGCGATATCCAAGTTGATAATCCCAATACCCGGGCCTGCAAACGTAGCCTTGAGGTGTTGCTAGATAAGCGGTGTTAATCCAAATCCAATCAGGGTTGTGTTGAGCCCAATAGCCTGCTTGCCACTGGTACTGGTTGTTAGCGTAGTTCCATTGTCCCGGTACCCAAAAGTAATTCTCGCCAGGTTGCGGAGTACTTGGGACCGCCTCGAGTGCTGCAGGCGGCGCGGGCAAGTAAGCGATCTCTTCGGCGATTTGTTCTGCCCAAAAGCCTGAGATCCACTGATAGCCATCTTCAACTTGATTCCAGTAGCCCGGAACCCATTGGCGCTCGGGTGGCGACTGCCGCCATAATCCAGTCACCCACACAAAGTCATCCTGGCGCTGATCCCAGCCCCAGTAACCAGGGATCCATTCGATGTTATCACCTGCTGGTTGAACATCGGGCGGCAGTTCGTCGATCGGTTCTGGCGGTGTCTTGGTTACGACCAACGTTTGCGCATCCGCTTGAACAAAGGGTTCCGCAAATGCTTCATGAATCGGCCCACTCATCAGTACTTCGAACTGATCGGTCGAGGCGTCATTCGGAGAAAGCTTCAGTTCCGCGGCTTGCGGAGGAGTCGAAGGTGGGGGCGACAGTTCAGCTTGCTGTCGGACCGCACTTGGATTGCCGGGCTCTTGCGAACGCGCTTCTTGACCAGCCGTGGGCACAGCGGCTACTAGTGCGGCTGACCCCAGCAAACATTTCATCACGGTTAGTTTCATTTTCTTCCTCGAGGGCGCGGATGTGCGCCGGTAATTCAATCGTCAGTCACATTGAAGTTCGATAGACACCTCATCCTTTCACGCATTTAATGTGCCAACTGCGAATCACACCAAATTGCCGTTAAAACTGTCCGATCGAAAGCCATCACGACCGCTAATAGAACAGCTCCAACCCCGCAGAAGGTGAACCATGGCTGATTCGGATTACTATTTCGCAATGTTATGCAAATGGCCCAATTGAATGTGTTGTCACCTTCCTGGCTTGAATGTTCAGCGGTCAAATTCTAGATAGAATACGTGAATGCAAACTGATACCACGCATAACCGAATTCGCCTCGAAATCGAAGGACTTTATCGCTCTGAATCGAGACGCATATTCGCTTCGCTCGTTCGGCTGCTGCGAGATTTCGATTTGGCAGAGGAAGCCATGCATGATGCGTTCGCTGCGGCCTTCACTCAGTGGGAAGAAACTGGGATCCCAGCTAATCCAAGGGCATGGTTGGTTTCAACAGGTCGGTTCAAAGCCATCGATAGTCTCCGGCGCCGCGGACGCTTCGATGACTTGGCTTTAGAGATCGCGAACCGACACGAACTCGTGACGCAAGCCAACGCAGCTCGAGCAGACTTGGAAATTGAAGACGATCGACTGCGGCTGATCTTTACATGCTGTCATCCGGCAATTGATCCCAAAGTTCAGGTGCCACTTACCTTACGAGAAGTGTGTGGCCTGACCACTGAAGAAGTCGCCAGTGCATTTCTGACGCCTGTATCAACCATGGCCCAGCGGATTGTACGCGGCAAAGCCAAGATTCGAGATGCTGGAATTCCATTCGCGATTCCATCGGCCACTGAGTTGCCCGATCGACTTGAGGCTGTGCTGGCGGTCATCTACCTAATTTTCAATGAGGGCTACGCGGCATCCTCAGGCGATACGTTAACTCGTGCCGAACTGTCGGCAGAAGCTATCCGGCTGGGGCGATTGCTGTTGGGATTGTTGCCTGATCCAGAAGCTATTGGCCTGCTGGCTTTGATGCTGCTGCAGGAGTCACGCCGCAAGGCCCGCTCTACCGAGAGCGGCGACATTGTGCTGCTCGAAGATCAGAACCGTTCGCTCTGGGACGCCCAATTGATAGCTGAGGGGCAGCAGTTGGTTGAGCGTGCGGTCTCAACACGGCGGTTCGGTAGTTACACCGTGCAAGCTGCAATCGCGGCAGTGCACTCCAGGGCACCTTCAGCAAGTGCAACCGATTGGTCACAGATCGTTGCGCTCTACAGCGCCCTACATGCTATCCATCCATCTCCCGTTGTGGAGCTGAATCGTGCCGTTGCAGTTGCGATGAGCGACGGTCCAGAAATAGGCCTTAAGCTGATCGACGCAATCTTGAGTCGAGGCGATTTGGTGGATTATCACCTCGTCCACGCTGCGCGAGCTGATCTGTGCCGAAGGAGCGGACGGAATGAAGAAGCGAAAATCGCCTATCAGGACGCTCTCCGACTGGCCAAACAAGCACCTGAAATTCGTTTTCTCAAGCATCGACTGGCAAGTCTTGGATAGCACCAAGTAGGTCGATCACAACCAAAAAAACGTCAGAACTTTTTCAAAAATTTCTCGAAACTTTGTCGAAGCTGTCGAACCCGGTTATTGCCGATCGACTAACGGTGTAGAGCAAGTAAATTTTCAAGGAACTTTTGAGTTATGGATTATAGGGTAGTGGAAGCCGTCAAGGCTTTCGAGGGCACTCTCGAAATGCTTGACGCATTCCGCTACGAGATAACTCGAAACGCTTGCTGCATTCACGAGATAACTGGAAATGCTTGACGCATTCCGCTAACAATCCTTTAGCACCCCCACAAGATGGAGTCGATATGCAATCACCAGAACCCCTCAAGGAACACCTTTGGCTTCATCAACTTGTCGGAGATTGGACCTACGTTAGTGAATGTAGTCCTGGCCCTGATCAGCCTTTAATGAAGATGGGGGGGACGGAAACTGTCCGCACGCTCGGCGGTCTGTGGACTATCGGATAAGCGATTAGCCCAAGCGAGGATGGAACCGAGTTCCGTTCAATCATGACACTTGGCTTTGATCCCGTCTCGAAGCGTTTTGTCGGGACATTCATTGCCTCTATGATGACTCACTTGTGGCCTTACAACGGAACACTGGATCCCGCGGAGAAGATCCTAACGCTTGATTCGGAAGGCCCCAGTTTTTCAGGTGACGGTACCATGATCAAGTATCAAGACCTGATCGAGTTCATCAGCAACGATCACCGCACGCTTTCGTCGCAGTGTTTGGGACCAGACGGAAATTGGGTGAAGTTCATGACGGCTCACTACTACCGTGTATTGAAGTAAGGCAACTGCAAGTTCGTTTGTTGGAGCGGAGAATTCGAAAGATGGTTTCAAAAACGCAATTCACTATCGGCTGGATACTGACCGGATTGCTCGGCCTGTTTTTGATTGGAGGCAGCAGCGTTGGGAAGTTTGTTGACTTCCCAGGTAAGCAAGAAATGTTCGATCACTTAGGTATCACAACAGAACTTGGTCCAGTGCTCGGCGTTATCGAGATCACGGTGACGCTTATCTTTCTAATACCGAGAACTGCATTTGTGGGCGCGATCTTGTTGACGGGATATCTGGGCGGCGCTGTTTGGGCTCACTTGAGAGTCGGCGATGAATGGTACTTTCCGATCGTGATTGGAGTGCTGGTTTGGATCGCCCTTGGATTGCGACAGCCAACCATCTTTGCTTTAGCACTTGGATTACCTGCTAAACCAACCCGGACTCCGTCTACGTTAGAGTAATCCAACCAGTTTCGACATCAGATTCATCCCCAAGTGCTTCTCTGAGAACATTATGAAATACATGCTGCTCATCTATAGCCCCGAAAATGCCTGGACACCCGAAGAGTGGAAGCGGTGTGTCGAAACTTCGATGGGCATCTGTCAAGAAATGGCGAACAAGGGCCAGCTGATATCCGCAGCTCCGCTGCATCCAGTAGCCACTGGTGTCACCGTTCGCGTCCGCGATGGCAAGCAGTTAATTACGACTGGTCCTTTCGCTGAAACAACAGAGCAATTGGGTGGTTACTATTTGATCGACGTTGAGAATTTGGATGAGGCAATCGCTATTGCCTGCCGATTGCCACCAGCCAAAAAAGGGACTGTTGAAATACGTCCTTTGTTCAAACTGGACGGATTGCCGAAAGAGAAACTGACGATGGATACGGCACCCAGCGAGTCGGGGCTGAAGAAGTTTATGTTTCTGTGCTATGACGACGAAGAAGCATGGAGAAAGGCTGGTCCAGAAGTTCATGGTGCAGCCATGCTAGAGGCGGTTGAGTTGACGCATCAACTTGATTCCAATGAGCAATACCTGAGTGCTTCGCCCCTGCACCCGATTGTTACGGCCACGAGCGTTCGAGTCCGCGACAACCAGCGTCTTGTGTCCGATGGACCGTTTGCTGAGACTCGCGAAGTTCTAGGGGGATACTACTTGATCCTCGCCAAAGACCATGCCGAAGCTATAAAAATCGCAGCCAAGCATTCAGGAGCGCGCGTAGGTGCAGTTGAAGTGCGCGAGGTTTTCATTCCGTCCGCGTTACCGTAAGTTTCCCATCTAAAAGACTCTTCTTGCATTTGAATGACTGGAGAATGTATGACAACCACGATCACCCCTTACTTATTCTTCTCAGGCCGCTGCGATGAAGCCCTCAAGTTTTATCAGCAAGCCTTGGGTGCAAAGGTCGAATTGGTCATGACCTTTAATGAGAGCCCAGAACCACCGCCACCAGGCATGCTACAGGCTGGGTTTGAAGACAAAGTCATGCACGCCTCGTTTTACGTGGGCGATGTCCGCATCATGGCTTCCGATGGCTGCGATGACAAATCGAAATTCGACGGTTTTCGTCTGGCGCTTGGAGTCCCCAACGAAACCGAGGCTCACAGAGTTTTCGAAGCTCTAGCCGATGGTGGGCGCGTGGAGATGCCGCTTTGCAAAACGTTTTGGTCGCCCTGCTATGGAATGGTGACTGACAAATTCAACGTTGGCTGGATGGTAATGGTACCAGGTGAGGTTCCCACCTAATCCACAGCTGCTTGTATCGAGAGGAGCAAGACGTTGTCGAATTCAGAACCGTCCGATGAAGTCGATGAGTACATTGCCAAATTCGATCCCGACGTAAGAGACGTTTTACAAAAGGTTCGAGAGACGATTCGTGCAGCAGCACCCGAGGCAATCGAAGTCATTAGCTATCAGATGCCCGCGTTTAAACTCAAGGGTATCCTGGTTTACTTTGCCGCTTGGAAAAAGCACATCGGACTGTATCCGCCGATCTCGGGCGATGAGGCGATCGAAAAGGCGGTAGCCCGCTATGCCGGCCCCAAAGGTAATCTTCAGTTCCCATTGGATGAACCTATACCTTACAAGTTGATCGCGCGAATCGTCAAGCTGCGAGTTAAGCAGAACGAAGCCAAGGCGGCCTTGAAGCGGAAGAAAATGTAACTGCGTTTGTATGTCAACAATTCGCACCAACCGGCTCGATTGAGCTACCCATAGGGAACAGAGAAGTAGGGATCAGAGAATATGAAAGTCATGGTGATCGTTAAGGCCACGCAAAGTTCAGAAGCCGGTGAGATGCCCAGCACTGAGTTGCTTGCGGCCATGGGGCGGTACAACGAGGAATTGGTTAATGCAGGAATAATGTTGGCCGGTGAAGGGCTCCACCCAAGTTCCCAAGGGGCGAGAGTGCGTTTTTCTGGCAATAATCGCACGGTGGTCGATGGTCCATTTACTGAAACGAAAGAATTGATTGCAGGCTTCTGGTTGTGGAAAGTCGATTCGATGCAGCAAGCAATCGACTGGGTTAAACGCTGTCCCAATCCAATGTCTGAAGATTCTGATATCGAGATTCGGCGGGTGTTTGAAGCGGAAGATTTCGGCGAACCATTCACGCCGGAATTGCGAGAGCAAGAAGCTAGTCAGCGTGCCAGAACACTGGGGCTGAACGCTCCCAACTTTACCGATGCACCTGCGACCACGCTGGCGGGTTTGAATCAGACTTACACGATGGAAACTCGCATTGCCATTCCGCAACAATGGGCGAGGTTTGTACCTATGGCCGATCGGCTTTCCAGCTCGCAAGGCAAACCCTTCTACGGCGTGAGTTGGAACACTCAACCGGATTGCAGCTTCGATTATCTTACGGGCTTTGAAGTCGCAGACAGCGACGATTTGCCAGCTGAGTTCACTACGCTCAGTCTCGCTGCAGGTCGCTACGCCATTTTCGCTCACACCGGTCATGTGTCGGCGCTTCCCAAGACAATTGATACCATTTGGACCAAGTGGGTGCCGGAATGCGGACTGAAGATCGCTCAGGCTCCCTGCCTTGAACGCTACACGTCGGAGTTTGATCCAGTTACCGGGATGGGTGGCATGGAGATTTGGCTCCCCCTCGCAACCTAGCCACGAGCGAACTCGAACTCGTACTCGAAATCTTCAATTCGAGTCACGTCCCGTCATGACGGTACAGGAAGTTCCCTCGCGCACGCTTCGGGTTATGAAAAGCCTGGCAAAACGTCATCCGGATCGCTTCAAAGCAGCCAATAGTGCAACTTCAAAACGTGCACGAGAGGCGTTGCGGGAAAGATTAGTCGGCTACAGGACACACATCGACTGAGACTTCTAAGCGGTGTTCGCCTCCGCCGAGGAAGACGCCGCGGATTGGGGTGACGTCGGTATAGTCGCGTCCCCAAGCGATCGGAATGTGGTTGTTATTCGTCAAGCAATCGTTGGTGGGATCGAAGTCGACCCAACCTAGATCCTGGCCGCAGTAAAGCGATACCCAAGCGTGAGATTGATCATTGCCAATCAATCGAGGCTTGCCTGGTGGAGGTGTAGTGCGCAGGTAACCGCTGACATATCGAGCGCACAGTCCTAGCGATCGAAAACAGGCGATCTGCACATGTGAAAAATCTTGGCAGACTCCTTTACGCAATCCAAAAGCAACGGATGTGGGCGTATCGACGGTCGTCGCTTTGGTATCGTATTTGAAATCAGCGTGAATCCTGGCGGTCAGATCGCGGGCCGCGTCCAAAATGTCACGCTCCGGAGTAAACGAGGGAGCTGCGTATTTGGCGTAATCGGGCGCGACGCGAATGCGCGGCGAATTAAATGCAAAGCGACAGGCATCCAACCAACGTGGATCCGCTTGGCTGGCAATTTGTTGACGCACTTCGTTCCAAGTCGGGGCATCTCCGTCGATAATG
The DNA here is from genome assembly GCA_033761895.1 of Pirellulaceae bacterium. GTDB lineage: Bacteria > Planctomycetota > Planctomycetia > Pirellulales > Pirellulaceae > Aureliella. The sequence continues at coordinate 19,454 of JANRMD010000413.1, forward strand.
CGCGAGCTGACTCTCACACGTCCCGTGGAGGTCACGGTCAATTGACGATGGCTGTCTTCAATTGAGAATGCATGAACTAAGTTGCCAAAGTAGTCTTCGTGACGATTGAGAATCGGCGGGGTAGGTCGAATTTGCAGCCGATGACTAACAACTTCGGTCAGCGCATCACTGCGCGGTGTGAGCATCACCAAGTTATGACAGATTCGGACTGGCGACGAATAGTGATAATTGGTTGTATGTTGAATGCGATAGGTCAGTCTTTCCATGACGAGTCCGTATTCGTTGAGCCGAAGTGACGTTGTTGACCGGCGTGTATTAGAAAGCGACTCGATACGGCGTCCGAGAGCTTGGGGAGTTGTTCGCAGACTCGCCCGAGCAATTTATGCAAACCACTGCGCTCGCCTTTGCCGTCAATCTGAGCCAATTCAAATACATCTGCCAACCTGACGATGTTGTGAATCGCAAGCGCACCCCGCTGTTCGGAAGCCAAACCGGCTTGGACTTCGTCGCGAGGAAAACGATCGACGTGGTTGGCGATGGTTGCCAATTGATGCACTAGCGACCGCGGATTCGTATCGTCAGTAATCAACAGGTCCAAGACGATCGGCACCTGTAGGCTCGCCAAGTAACGTGAACGATAGGTCATAATACTGTCATGAATGATCAGTAAGGACTCTAGCGCACTGGTTTCATCGCGATTGGAGGGTTTGTGCGGCAATAGATTGCGAACCGTCAAAGCAATTTGAAGTGAACGTTCGATGCGTCGACCAAAGTCCAAGAATCTCCAGCCCTGGGTGCGCGTCATGCTCTCACTGGCCAAACCAGCAAACGCAACCAATAGAGTGACTGAGTTATCGAGGACTCGAACGACATCGTAGGCCGTCACGTCGTTGGCATTGACATCCACACGCGACATCTCTTCAAGTTTCATGATGACGCGCAGACTATCTAGTGCGATTCGGTCTCGCACCATCGCGCCCACGCGCGCGGCTTCGCTAAGCGTGGATCGGAACGAGCCCACCAAGCTTGGGTCAAACAGCGATTTTGAAAGCCGTATATCCACACCCGCTAAATCGTTGGCTTTGGGGACATCGCTAGCCCGCAGGAACCCCGATTCAATGCAAGTGGCCAACAGTGCTTCGGAACTGGGCGAGATCTCTTCATTGGTGAGAGCTTGCAAAGTCGTCCGCGCCAATCGGGCTTGCTGTTCAGCCCGTTCAACGTAACGTCCCAGCCAAAACAAATTATCAGCCGCTCGACTGGGCAACTCCGCTCCGCTGCGTTTCAGTTGAACGTCAGAAGACATCAAACTGAGTAGCGAAACTTTTTCCACTGGCGAGTCAGAAAGCACCCACACATCCTGACTCTGCTCGCCACTGGTCATGTTATGCTCCAGCAGAGCTTGATTCTCAGTAACCCGAGCCAAACCGCCGGGCAGAGCTTCGTAGCCATCATTCTTGGCCACCATAAACGCGCGCATGGCCAATGCCCACGGCTTGAGTTTTCCCTGCTGCCAAACCGGTGCAGTCGAACGCGTGATGCGCTCTTGAGCGACGAAGGATGCGGGAGCAGCATTGATCTCTTCGATCAAGCGTTGACGTTCGAGTTTGGATAGCAACTCAGTTTGTATGGGTGGTTCATCCGCGACGCGATAGGCGGGTCGAATCAGCAAGTTATCGATATTCGACAACACGTACCTGCGGGATTCGTCAGCGCCACACCACCAAGTTGAAATCGATGGCAGAATCAGATCTTGACCAAGTAAACTGCGACAGATGGATGGCAAGAAAGCCAGCATGATTGGCGATTCTACGATGGCACTACCAAGCGAATTGGCAACCGCGACGCGCCCTGAACGTATCACCTCCAACAGTCCTGATACACCTCCATCGCTGTCCGTTGCCAGTTCGACGGGATCCGCTGTGTGATCCTCAACGCGACGATACAGTACTTCGACCGGTAGCAGGCCACCGAGTGTCTTCAAGGTCACACGGTTATCGCGAACGGCCAAGTCGCCACCCTCAACCAGTGTATAACCAAGATAGCGAGCCAAGAATGCATCTTCAAAGTACGCTCGGCTCTTAGGACCTTTCGTCCAGATTACAATTCGCGGGTTCTCGCGATATCGCTGTGCTAGCTCGCGGAGGGTCTCGCGGAATGTCATAAAGAACGGAGCGAGTCGACGTACTTGACATTGGCGGAATGCAACCGGCAACATGCGAGAGGTAATCAGTCGGTTCTCTAACGTGTAACCCAGCCCAAATGGACTGCGCGAGCGTTCACTGGTGACCAGCCACTGGCCACTGGGATCGCGCGCCAAATCGACGGCATACATGTGCAAATGGCGTTTGGGATTGGGCACCAACGACTGATACGCGGGATAATAACGCGGGTTGCCAAACAGCACGTCGGGCGGCACAACGCGTTCGCGCAGCAGCGTTTGTGGTCCAAAAAGATCTAGCAGTATCAAATCCGCTAATTGGGCGCGTTGCTCCAAGCCGCGGGCCATTTGTTCCCATTCGTTGTTCGAAATCACTAGGGGAACTGGATCGAGTACCCAAGGCCGGGCTGCATTACCGCCAACATCGTGGGGATTGAAGGTGATGCCATCTTCGGCAATTTGCCGCTGGGCTTGGTTGAGACGACGCTGCAACTCGGCAGAGCCAATGGCCCCAAACGCATTTGCGAATCCACGCCAATGGGGACGCAAAACTCCCGATTCATCGAAAGCCTCATCAAACCTTCCGTTTAACGGTTGGTATCCATTCAGCAGCCAGTGTTTGTTTTGTTCCGTCAAAGTTGCATCTGTCATTAAGGCAATCAGGCACCGCTTCCAGTCGGAAAGGCGGCTTCTCCTCTCTAGCTGCTAGCGAAGTCGTTCGTCACAGTTACCCAATTTCGCCTCGCCAACCTCGCAATTTCGGTTGATAATGGAGAAACAGTGACCAGCAACCCCCATGAGGGCTACTTTTGAAAGCTGGCGACTCTCATCTACAGGATATCTCAATCCGGAATAGAATGCACGTGTAGACAGGAAATTGGTTAACTCTCGCCGAGCGACATGATAATGAACATGAAAACGATCGAAAATCACTTTGGAAACAGTGCAAGACATTTCACCCTTGGTTTGATTTTGTGCATGGTTGGGTGTGGAGTTGATGTCAGTGCCGAAAAGCAACAGTCGCAAACGGCAGCCAACTCCAGCACCGCCGCCGAAGTAGAACAATCGTTCAGCGGCTTTGATTCGGCTATTGAAGAAAAAGACGTTGCTTCGTCAAAGTCCGCTGAGTCTGACACGCGTAACGCAGATCCGAAACAAACCGCGCAATCACGTCAACCAATTGCAGATGGCGCTGGAGGATCAGGGCAGACTTCATCCGCGCCAGCCAAACCGACATTACCAACTCCAACTGCAGAGCAACTCAAACGTTGGGAAGTTGCAGCTTTTGAGCCGTTGCAATTATTGGCAAGTCGCGATTCTGGCCAAGCTGGTTTTTTGACTGATGCAACTGCAATTGGGGATGGGAGTACGTATGCGCTGGCCGGCAATCGGCTGACCACATGGGCGATCGACAAAGAAGAACCCACTCACGATTTTTCTGATCCAGCCAACGAACAGATCGTCAAGTCATTTGGCGCTTCGCCCGACGGCAAGTGGCTCGCAGCAGGGGATGGAAAAGGGAATCTACAAATCTGGGATTTGCCCGATTGCAAACAACGCATCACCAAAAAGATCTATCCTAGCGGAGTCGCTCATCTGTCCATATCTCCAGATTCAGCCAGCATTGCAACGGCCAGCTTCGGTGGTGAAGTCACGATTTGGGATGCTGCTCAGTTGACGGTCAAAAACAAATTCACGGTGGCCAAGCAAGCGTTACAGGGCATCCTGTTCATCGCCCCCACTCGCATCGCCATTGCGGCGCAAGATGCTTCTATCTGGAATACCGAATCTGGCAAGCAAGAACATACGCTTACCAGTGGCGGATACTATTCGACGTTTGCTTTGTCGGCGGATGGCAAACGACTGGCCTTTGGCAACGAAGGCAAAGTTGAGTTTTGGAACATCGCGGAGGGTAAAGTTGACGGTGCGCTGATCGGTGGCTTTAGCAACAACGATCTGGCAGCCTTTTCGCCCGATGGCAAGCTGTTCGTGACGGCCAGCAAGTTTGTCATCCAAGTTTGGGATGTCGCATCCGCGAGGCTTGTTCAAGTGATCGATATGTTCGGTTGGGAAACCGTGGCGCTGAATTGGTTACCCAAGTCTTCGGTGTTAATGATCGCTTCACAAAATGGTCGCGTACGATTTTGGGGCAATGCATCATCAGCCACTTCCATGGGGTGGAAACCAATCCATAACCCGATCGATCCGCCAAGCCAAGATTCGGGCGAGTCAGCTTCGCCGGCTCAATTGATGCAAGTTGTCGATATTCGCACGCTTCCAAAACTCCCTGGTGCGACAATCATGGCAACCAACGAAATGCTGGTCAATTATTCTGCTCCGGCCAAGATCGATGAAGCCAAGGTGTTCTACCACTACTATTTGACTCGCGCTGGTTGGACTCAGACTTTCGATTCTGCCACAGCTCCCGATGCAATGAACTTCACTAAACAAGGCTTTGGGCTTTCACTCTATCTCTCGCAAAATGCGGATGGTTCGACGCAAGTCAATCTAAGCACGTCAGGCAATATCGACTTGCGCCGCTTGCCAAAATATGACGCGGCTCCACCCGAGATTGTCTATGAGGCAAAGAACAATGTGATGTACCGTGTCAAAGCCAAACTGTTGGACATCGAGACAGCGCTACTTCGAAGATTTTCTGATGCGGGTTGGACCGCTTACGCAAGACTAAATACATCCAAGAACGAGCCAGCCAATAGCCGTACGTTGCAGTTCATTCGAGGTGCGACGACCATTCTCGTGTCCATCGAGCCGCAACCGGCTGAACCTTCTTCATATCACATCAGTTACAGCGAATTCCTAAACACAAAGTCCTTGCCAATCCCCAAGGATGCAGGCTTCATTGAATTCGACGGCTCGACACAGCCACTGATGGTCGCCTCGACCACCATGACTCTCGAGCAAACCCGTGATTTCTTTGATAAACAGATGGCTGCACAAGGATGGTTGCGGCGCGACTCGGGTAAGCTGTTTAAGGAGAAAACAGGTTGGATGGACTTTATCCGCGGCCAGTGCGATGTATCGATTGTCCTGGAATCTCTCGAGTCGGGTCGCACGCAAATCAGGGTTGGCGAAAATCTACAGAATGCTTCATGGCAATTGAAGAAGCCGCAGGAAGCGGATCCCAAAGTTGCTCTGAATGGAATCGAAGCAGCCGACATTCCAGCGCTGAATGGATGGTCCATCGTTAAGTATGATGCTGAGCAAAAGGAAATCGACTTGGTCGCTAAAGGGGCCACCACCTTTGCTGTCGCAGAGGCTTACGGCAAAGAGTTGGAATCCCGTGGCTGGAAAACTGACGGCTCGGGTGTTAAAAGTGATGAATACTTGCTCGCCGAATTTACCAAGGAGAAAGTCGAATTGACTCTGCGCGCGACGCTTCGCGGTGGTGAGATTCAAGCAACACTCTCTGGCGACGGCCTATTATGGAATAAGCCATTGGCTGTAGCTAAACAAGTGATTGCCTACGAAACTTGGTTACGCATTCACCAGCATCCAGCTTCTCTGGAACTGCTTGATAAGTACATCGCTGAGATGAAAGCGCTGGAGTCAACTGCGAGTCAGCAGAAATAGGCGAGTGTCGCACGATTGTCTCAATTGTTGCAGCTACGATTGGGATTGAGTGTCGCACAATTGTCTCAATTGTTGCAGCTATGGTTGGTGCTAGCGCACTGCGGCTAATCCTAATTTAAGATTGACGCTCCACTAGGCCTGCATCAGCCATGCGGCGAGAGACAATAGCCAAATGAAAGACAGAATCATGACCGAAGCCAGGGTCAAGCGCACCCAGAGTTTGGTGGATGGATGCGTCCAGACTTCGGTTTCGGTTGGCATGAGGATAGCCTGAAGAAAACGTTGGTGCCAGCGCACTGCGGCGAATCCTAATATCTAAGATTGACGCTCCACTAGGCCTGCATCAGCCATGCGGCGAGCGACAATAGCCAAATGGAAGACAGAATGATGACCGAAGCCAGGGTCAAACGCACCCAGAGTTTGGTGGATGGATTCGTCCAGACTTCAGTATCGGTTGGCTTGACGATAGCCTGAAGAAAACGCTGGCGGTGTTGTGGGTCTTCCATTAACGCAGCTCGAGCAGGCTCGATCAAGCCGTACTGCACAACGAATTCCAACGCGCCATAAATACGATGTTTGCGTCCAACTGGATCGACACCGGAGGCCTCGAAGAACCAGACCTGGCGACCGTAGTGATACTCAGTCTCTTCGTACAGATGTACACAGCGCACAGACTCGATCCGGGATTGCTCTGGGCAATACTCTTTACGAGTGAGCGTGTGCCGCGCTTGGTAATTTACAGCTTGCCAAACTTCTTTTGAGAATTGGTAGTAACTGGCATCTGGCGACATCATGCGATCCTGCACAAACTAGCCCAAGATATCCTTTGCAATCGACATCACATTATATCGATCGCCAACATTATTTCACCTAGGAAACTCCGCCTGATTCCTACAACCGTGGAAGCACGTACATCTTAATTGTTATTCGGCACAGAATGGTGCGGTGTTCAACGTAGTTCCGATATCTGCGGAAGTGCGTCAACATCAGTTCGCAACTAAAGCCTCTTCTTTGGGTGCTTCAAAAACTGAAGGCACTGCACAGAGACTCTACGAGTCGAACATCTGTACTGGAAAACCAATGTCCACATTATAGCAGATTGCTAGCCCCGTAAAAGCCCATTCAGTGAAAGAAAACCGCTCTGTTGTGGCGTCTATGCGACTTAATACGCCACTAGGTGCGCCCGCAAAAATTGCCAAAACTCAGCATATTCACTGCAATGGGTGATTTCTTGACTGTGTGGGCTCCAAAAGTCTATTTTCAGGGCGCGATTTCTTCGCCGCTAAAGAAGGCTATTTTCGCAACCCGCTCCGAAACCGCAGCAAAGTCGGAAGAGAAACTAAAGACCATCAGGTCAGCGGACTTTATTGGCGGTCGAATAGGCTGGTACGAATCTCGGCCTCGAAGGAGGCTTGCTGCGCGATTGCCTGGCGGAACTGGTCTTGGCTGAGAACGTAGAGTAGTGTGTCGGTCACTGCCTCAACGCTGGCATTACGGGGCTGCCCGGTTAAGAGTGCCATTTCTCCGAAGAAATCGCCTTCTCGCAAGATCGCAAGCTCCTTTTGCTCAGCGCCGCGGCGAACTCGGACCTCTCCCTGCCGAATCAAATAGAACTTATCGCCAGGATCTCCCTCGCGAATAATGTTCCTTCCCGCCTGGACCGTTTCCGTCCGGAGGTGGTCTGACATCTCAGCCAAACTGCGCGGTGTCAGATGCTTGAAGACGTCGCAGCGAACCAACATTTGGCTGACAATGGCAGCCTCCTGGACCAAAACATCGCTGCGAATGCGACCATCCACCAGATTCACAATGCGATCGGCGACATCCAAAATTCGATTGTCGTGGGTCACAATAATGATGGTCACACGCTCTTCTTTGGCCATTCGACGGAAAAGTTCCACCACAGTCCGACCGCTTTGTTCATCCAGCGCTGCCGTTGGCTCGTCAGCCAGGACTAGTCGGGGTTTATGCACTAAGCCACGGGCAATCGCGACACGTTGTTTTTGTCCGCCTGACAGTTGCTTGGGTTTGTGGCCCGTACGGTGACCTAAGCCCACCGCTTCAAGCATCGCTTTGGAGCGTGCCGTTTGGTCGCTGGGTTTCGCATTGGGCTCCGCCAATTCAAGCGCCATACGCACATTTTGAGTTGCACTCAACGAATCAAAGAGGTTGTGAGCCTGGAAGATGAAGCCGATTTCCTTGCGAAGATTGAGCAGATCGGAATTGGTCGCGCGATGCAGGGGACGTCCCAGCACTTGCAATTCCCCCTCTTGAACTCGACGTAAGGTGCCAATGAGTGTCAGCAGCGTGGTTTTCCCTGAGCCGCTGGGCCCGGTCATGATAATGATCTCGCCAGGGTAAATCTCAAGTGAGTTGTCATACAGGACTTGCTTCCTGAGTTCCCCGCTTCCGTAATAGTGCTGCAGCGAATTGGCCGAAACAGCCGGAGACAGCCCATCAAGGAGCTTTCGTTTCCAATCTGGATCAAAACGAGTTGCTGGTGAGGCGGTCGCCATGTTCCCCATTCGAGGCTCTCCCTATTCGGGGCTCCTGTCTTGTCACGACGGCGGAGTGTCGCGACATAAACTCATCGTTAATTTCCTCCAAGTCAACTTGTCCGCCAATGCAAACACAGTCGGCACAAGTTACCCTGAGTCTAAACCAAAGCTCGGCAGAACCGAAGTGCGTTCCGATTTTGACGTCCTGCGTTGACAACATGCTTGCATTGCACAAATCAACCGATGATTTCTAAAACGCATCCGCAGCGACTAAACTAGTGGATCATCCAACTTTAATTTTGGGTGGCACGCTCTGAGGCTCTGCGAAGGGCGTGGCGAATGTCGCTCGAATCATGCCCTTCCCAAAGCCCCAATGCCTGAGGGCCTCAGGGCGTGCCACCCAAACACAGTTAAGTTAAAGATGGACGAACCACCAGCAGACCGCTGAAAGAGTAACCCGAAGCGTTAGTTTTGATGTTGGCCGTTTCGGGCTTTCACAACCCGAAGCGTTAGCCAGGGAGCGAGTTACGGCGTCGACTGACGATGCAAAAAGGTCCCTGGCTAACGCTTCAGGTTACTAAGGATCCGCCACAATTCACAAATCGACTTTTTCAGCAGCCTACTGGTTGGCTACCACATCCCAATTTTCCATTCGACCGATTTGGAACCGAGCATGAATCGGCCAGCCGAACAAAAAAGCGACCGAATCGAATGCCCCAAAGGCGACGGTATCCGCCTATCCGGATGGTTGTTGGCTGGATTGGTATCCGCTGGGACAGTGGTTTCGGTCGGAACAATAACTGGTTGCAATACGAGCACCCGGGCACCGACAGCGGCGAAGACCAAAACGCCAGCGGCGAGGGCTGCGAAAATCGTCGCGCAAGGCCAGATCTTGCCCGCAGGCGGTTTGATCCGACTGGCTGCCACTCCAGGTGATATTGTCGACAGCGTTGAGGTGAGCATCGGCGACCCTGTCACGGCCGGTCAACCACTGATTACGATGCGTTCGCTGAAGATCCACGAGGCCCGCAGTCAGGCCCTTCAAAGTCGACTGCAGGATGCAAAACAGCAAAAGCAGAACGCAATCGAGCAGGCTCGGCTTCAGTTATCGGCAACTGAAGTCAAACTGGATCGAATTGCCTCCCAAGCCCAAGCCCTGGTTCGCCAAGAAGAAATCCTGAAACTTGCAGAAAAACAAGTCACTGCATCGGAGAATATCTTCGAAAAGCTTAGCTCAATCGCCAAGGACCCACTCACCAGCGATTTTGTTGGGGCATTGCAACTGCAACAGCAGCAGCTTGCGGTCAGCGAAGCACAGCTGAAGTATCGCCAGCAGGCCGAGAGTTTCCAGCAAGCTAAAGAAACTGCGGAATTTGAAAAAGTCGCCGCAGAGGAAGAACGCCGAGCGGCGAGTATGGCTTTGCAAGTGGCGCAGTCTTCGTTGGCTGTCGCAGCAATTGAATCGGAATTGAATGCACTCGAAATACAACAGCAGGCAACCGTCATCGTCGCTCCACAGGCGGCAGTGGTGGTCGCAATCAATACTCGCGTGGGTGAAGCCGCTGCCCAGTTCCCACTGATCGAATTGGCGGACGACACGAAGACCATCTGCGAAGCGGAAGTCGTCGAAACCGATGCAGCCCTAATTGCTCCAGGCCAAACGGTGCGAATTACCAGCCCTGCGTTATCTCGAGAACTTCGTGGCAAAGTGCTACGCCGCGGCCAATTGGTGGGGCGCCCTCAACTCGCTATCGCTGATCCATTGGCCAAAGCCGATTATCGATCGGTTATGGTCACCATCGAGATCGATCCAAACGATGTCCCAATCGCATCCAAGTGGTTGCAATTGCAAGTCAATGTTGAAATCGAGCTAGAGGCCGCGAAAGCGACGATCGCTGAAGCTCCGCAAGCTACAGTATCGGCGCCATGAGGACTCCACTCGGGTTGCTAAACCTTTGGCATCAGCAGGCCAAGACCCTCGTCTCGATCGGAGGTGTAGCTTTTGCACTGCTGCTGGTGTTTATGCAGCTTGGGTTTATGGGGGCTGTTTCTCATACGGCCACCAATGTGCTAGAGAATTTGCAATTCGACATTCTCATTCGAGCTCGCGACTATCTGCACCTGTACGAGCCCAGTCAATTTGAGCGTAAGTGGTTGCAAGTAGCCGCCAGTACTGATGGAGTAAGCAACGCCAAGCCTCTGTGGATCACGATCCACAATTGGCGAAAACTACCGACCGAGGCGGAAAGCCAATCCCTGGAGTTCGTGTCCCAGTATCTGCCAATTGCGGTGATGGCGTATTCGACCCAAGATGATGTGTTCAAACTCGAGTCCGTGGTTGCACAACAAGCCAAACTGACGAGTGGACGTGAGATTCTGCTCGACCAAAGCACGCAGCGCGATTACGGACCGTGGGATGGACGCAAGTTCGGTGAGTTTGACATCGATCGCGATACCGAGATCGGTGGACAATCGTTCTCAATCGGTGGGCTATTTAATCTAGGAACTGGTTTGGCCGCCAATGGGGCCGCCATCGCTAGCCAATCAGGATTCGCGCGCATCGTTCCATGGGATAGCGAGCGTTACACTTCGATCGGCTTGTTAGATTTGAAATCAGATGCGGTGATTGATGATGTTGTCAGCGACTTGAAAGCAAGATTTGAAGTTGGCGATAACGACAGCAACTCGATGGCGGTGGATGTGCTATCGCGAGACGAGGCCATGGAGCGCGAACGTTCACGCTGGCTGTTTCAGACACCGATCGGTCTGATCTTCCAGTTGGGCGTGTTGATATCCCTATTGGTCGGGGCCGCGATCGTCTATATGGTCCTGGCAACCGATGTCGCCAATCGATTACCCGAGTACGCTACCTTGCTGGCGATGGGCTACTCTCGCAAGTACCTCGCCAGTATTGTGATGACGCAAGCGATAACGCTTAGCTGCTGCGGTTTTTTGGTAGCTTGGGGCGCGGCAGAATTGCTTTACCGAATGACCTCCTATCTTTCTGGAATTCCAGTCGCGATGAACCCTGAACGAGTTGTAAGCGTGCTGGCGATGGGACTGGCCATGTCCTGTTGCAGTGGCTTGCTGGCTCTGCGAAAACTCTGGAAAGCCGAACCTGCAAACTTGTTTTGATACTCGGCCTGCTCACCAAGTGACCCGCTAACCCCATTCCGCAAGTTGGAAGCCTCACGCGACTCGACTCATGCAAACTCCACTCGCTTGGAAAAACCTGACTAGCAGCCCAAGCAAATGCTTGTTGGCCGCCACTGGCGTCGGCTTTGCAGTCGTGCTGATGTTTATGCAGATTGGTTTCCGAAATGCATTGCTCGACAGCAACGTGCAGATATTTCAACTATTCAAGGCGGATTTGGTTGTTTTCAGCCGGGCACGCTACAACGTTTCGACGGAGCAACGTTTCCCACGATTTTTGATCGAGCAAGCACGCGCGCAAACGGGCGTGCGCGCAAGTTGCTCGGTCTATGTCGAACGTGGTACCGCGTCGATTCAAGTCGAAGGTGAGAGGGCTCGCCCGATTCGCGTTATTGCCATGCAGTTAGCAAGCGACTTTTTCGCGGAGCCTGACTTGTATCAGCGGCTGGAAGATGCCGACAGACGCAATGCGGCTCTGGTTGATCGTCGTAGCAAAAGCGAATATGGATTCGGAACGACTGCAGAAACCTTGGAGTTGCAGCATGTCGAACTAAACAAAAAGGCAGTCTCACTCGTCGGCCAATTCACTCTTGGAACCGACTTCGCGCACGATGGGACTATCCTGATGAGCGAACGCATGCTGCCGACCTTCTTTCCGTGGCGTGGTCGTACGGGCAACCCGCTCGACGTGATTGATATCGGGCTCCTGCAAGCCCAAGACGGAGTCGACCTGCTTGATCTGCGAGACAGGATTCAAGCCCTCGCCCCAAAACAGATACAGGTACACCTGACGCAAGACCTCATTCGGCAGGAACTGCTGTTTTGGTCGCGCAGCACCCCAATAGGTATCATCTTCGGTATCGGTACGATCATGGGGCTAGTTGTCGGTGCAATCATTTGTTACCAGATTCAATTCACCGACATCAGCGAGCATATGCCTGAGTTCGCAACCCTCAAAGCAATGGGTTATCGTCCACGTTACTTTTGGAGCTTAATACTGTGCCAGTCACTTTACTTGGCATGCTTGGGTTTTGTGCCAGGAGTCTTAGTGTCTTGGGGGCTCTATGGGTTGCTGGCTGAAGCCAGTGGCTTGATCATGCGCATGACATTCGAACGCGTTGGGTTCGTCTGGGCACTGACTGTAGTGATGTGCGTGGTGAGCGGTGTGCTGGCGATCCGTAAACTGTTCCGAGCTGACCCAGCCAGTTTGTTTTGATGTGCTGTGTAACTGATGCGCGTGTTAACGAGAGAAGGTATTGATTCAACAGCAGTTTACCTGGATGGCGATGTGACCAACCACGCTTGGCCTTGGCAGCAACGTTGAGACAACTCACCACAAGCTTCAGCGAGAGCAATCTCGGCTAGCTTGGCTTCGAGCCGACGTTCGACCTCAAGGGCGGTCGAGCTAAGTAGGGAAGAATTGGCCAACACCAGCTCAGCAGGACGACTGTCGCCTAATTCGGCCAGTCGCTCGAGTTGATCTCGCCGCTTGGTCCAGGAGGCCGTTGTCTCTTTCGCCAGTGCTATCCGTTGATAGGCCAACTCGAGTGCGATGGCTTTTTCGGACACCTCGTGGCGAATGGTACTCGATTGTGTTTCACAAGCAAGTGCCATCGACTGCTTTAGGTTGTTGGTCAGCACAGTATTATCTTCTCGCCCCAGCACTCGATCCAGAAAACAGCGCTTGGGTAACGGAAGACTCGCTAGACCGGTGGCACTATTCACCACTGAAGACAGCATGGGCGCGGTGCCGCTGTTGATTTGGCTGCTCAGGCATTGAAGTGCTAGTAGATCATGGCGATGGGCCTGTGCGAATCGTTGTAGGTATTCGGTGTCCAAAACTTGCTCGCGGACTTCGAGCGGTTCGATGGTGGACGAATCCCAGTCATAATGCGTATGAGTTGCATCGTTCAACGCTTCCCTTAGCTGTCGGCCACGCTGCTGGAGTTGGATGCGTTGTAGGTTCAGCGCGATTGCCTCTCGGTCAAGCGAAGTGAGGTCCATAGCAGCGGCCTGTCCCTTCTGCTGTAGCGCAGCCTGACGTTCGCGTTGCTGCTGAAGCTCTGCATCAGATTGCTTGAGCAGTACCGTCTGCTCTTCGATGGCCGCTAGGGCATAATAGGCGCGTAACGCGATGGCTGCTGCTAAATCTTGTTGATGGTCTGCCTGTAGATGCAGGAACCTAGCGATTGCATTGGCGGCTTCACGTGTGCAGTCATCTTCTTCGCAATACAACTGCTGCACAGCATGGGCGTGTTGGCGAAGCTGTTTGGCGGGTAACCACTCGTTTGCGGCTCGACAAGCGATGCTGCGCGAATCGAGCAAGCCGCCTCGATCCATAGAATTCGTAGAAGCATTTGCTGCTGAAGTGTCCAGTTGTCGAGGGATGACTTTAACTTCAGCCGCGAACGGCTCAGGTTGCGGGGCTGCTCTAGGTGCTGGAGAAGTTTCTTGTGGACTCGGATACGACTGTGCGGCTTCCAAGACCTCGGTCTTGCGCATTCGCGAAATGCTATCAGCGTGCTTCGCACTGGCGCTAATAACATAGGGGTCCTTGAAGACCACATCCAAGGCCGGTGGTTGCGCTATAGCATTGCTAGTAATGGCCAGCAGGATGGCGCATACCATTGACCAGCCGTAGCTCGGGTTGCGCGGAGATTGCATGAGCGGCAGCCACTAGCAAGAATGCATTTGGGATCGATGACGGAGACGCTAACTAGTGAATCGAACGAAGCGATTGTGCGACTGAAGGGTGCCTGGATTGGTGCCGGATAGTCGGCTTAGGCAAACTGTGACACCTAGGTAGTTGAAAGACTCGAGGCGGCATTTGCAGGAGGACTAAGTGGGTCGTACCTGCCAGGTGCGACCATGCGCAAACTTGGCGGCTGGCACGAACGCTTGCGGTCTACCGGGCTGATTCTAAAGGTGGCTGGCACCATCCGGCCGGCCGGTAGCACGCCCGTTCGCAGAAGGTGGCTGGCACCAACCGTTTCTTTCGCTAGCCAAGCAAGCTAGCAAAACGCACTTAAAGTGGGTGGCACCATCCGGCCGGCAGCAGCGCGCTTGCAGAAGATGGGCACCATCCGGCACGGCAATCCTTTGCAGAAGGTGCCTGGCACAATCCGGCACTTCGGCGGGCGGTAAGCGGAGCGCCACCACCGGAATGCTAGCGGAGTGGGTGTCTGATCCTGGAGGGATCACAGAGTCGGGAAGGATCGTTGTTTAAGCGTCAGTTCTACGATCCCTTCAGGATCGACACTCACGCAGTAACGCAACCGGTAGTGGCGCTTCGCTTACTACCGGCTATTGTCTTGGATCCCTTCGGGATGGTGGCCGGAACCAACGATCGCTCAATCTTTTGCTCGCTCGCAGAAAGTGACTGGCACCAGCCGGCATGTCCGCAAAAGGTGGCTGGTACCAACCGTTTCTTTCGCCCAGGCTAGCAAAACGCACTTAAGGTGGCTGGCACCATCCGGCCCTTGCAGAAGAAAGTGGCTGGCACCATCCGGCCGGCGGCGCGCTTGCAGAAGGTGGGTGGCACCATCCGGCACGGCAATCCGTATTTGCTATCTATGAACTTGTTAAACCTTGACGGTTGGGCGGACTTTTCTTTTTGCGAAGATTTTCTGGGTTGCACTGAATTTGCGGCTCAGGTCGCGCCGATAGATCCATTTAACCC
>JANRMD010000414.1:0-14425 GCA_033761895.1 Pirellulaceae bacterium
TCGCGCGGAACCGACTCTTACGCTGAAAAGCTTGAAACGCCGAGCGCCCAAAACAACTCATTAAGCCCCAAATCCGATGAAGCAGATTCATCGCTGATTCCTAACAGCTCACTCAGCTTGACGCTTGATCCACTTACACCCAGCGAAACTGGGCTGAAGGAACCTGGGGCCAAGGAACCTCAACTCGCTTCCAAATCCGAGCCCGAACCTCATGCAACAGCTTCGCTCAATCCACCAGTTGTGAAACCACAAGAGCCATTGTTCAAAGACAGCGAATTGACGCAGAGCAAATCTGGCCTATCCGCGCAACCTGCTTCGACCGCAACTCAACGCAGTACTACAAACAACGACAAGCCTGCTCTCTGGGATAGTTCGAAAACCAACGTTCACGACACCAATAAACCGCTAACGCTCGAGTTTAGTAGCGATGACACCAAATTGTCGGGCAGCACTAGCGCTCCAGCCATGGAGCCGTCGCATGAAACCGCTGGCACGTCAGCTAAATTGATTAGCCAATCGACGGCAGATGTAACCAGCGGCATGGCTCCATCAACTTCAGCGACCTTGGTACCTAAAGGCCTGCAAACAGCAGCTAAGACTGTAACTCCTGAAATGGATCAGGCCGAGCTGTTTGCTGCCTACCGAGAACTCAAAGCACCTACTACGCCGGCTAAAGTCGACAACCGTTATGGAAGCGCATCTGTCGCGGCTAACCAACCTCAAACTGGCTTGCTCAATGGTGGCCAAGCTTCGGTAGTTGGTTACGTGACACAGCCTAATCAGACGAATCAGTCGCTTCCAACCAACAACAACTACACTCTGCAACCTACTCAAAACTTCGCGCCCAATGTAGTTCCACAGTATTCAACGCAGAGCGCAACTTTTCAGAACCAACCGTTCCAAAACCCAACGTATCCCGCTCCGCAGTACTCCAACCAGCAGTATTCAGGTCAACCAAATTCTGGTCAGCCAAACCCAGCTCTGCCACAGTACTCCTTGCAGCCACAATCTGGCCTGCAGAATCCCAATAGCTTGGCGACACCGGGCGTAACGAACCAACCCTCAGCCGGTTCTCAAGGCCTGCAATTCGGTGGAGCTCAAGTTCCTTACAGCACGCAGCCAACGCAAGGTCAAGCACTGCAACTACCACCTGGTCCCATCGGCGGCTATGGTAACGCAAGCTCCACGCAAGCCAACAAACCCAACGGCGGAACAACCAACTTGGCCTCCCCGACTTCGCCAAGTTATCCATCCTTGCGGTAAGAGAACGTTCACTAAATGCTCTCGCGGCCAAACTGCGAAATTGCTATTACTGGCCGCTAAGTTAACTAGATTTTCGAGCCCATCCTAAACGGAGCGAGCGACATGCAAAATAGCTTGAACCAAGCCTTTATCCGAGCTTACGCGAAAGAGCGTGACGCCGTGCATGCGCAAGCTGTCAACAGTGCTGCGGATTCGCAGGCAGCCATCCAACGTGCCAATGAAGAACTGATCCTGCGAATCGACACCACCAGCGTCGAGATACCGCGACCTCATTTAACCAGTCGTCCATCGATTAAACAAAATGCCCCAACTGTGGCAATGGCAGGCGCCGCGAGCGCACCAACTCACGAAAGAGCCACTCGGACCGCTGAGGACGAACTGCGAGCCTCAATTGCATCAGAGATGCTCCGAGCCGGTGGATGGCAAAGCGAGGAGATCGCTTCGCTGGGGCCAATCGCTTCAGTCGCTTCGCCAGTAGCTTCAGCACCAGTAGCTTCAGCACCAGTAGCACCAGAGTACTCCCACCAGACTGGCTACAGTCCAGTTGCTTCAGCACCCATGGCCTCCATTCCATTTGCGTCCGAGCCTTCGAGCCCTGTGGTCACCAAGCCCATGGTCGCGACCATTGCGGAAGATGCAGAACCCCGATCTAACGCGCTCGATCGCGATGCTGAACTCCTTGATACCGGAACAGCTCGCTTTTTCAGTCGCGAAGCGGTGCGTCAGTCGCCCAACGAGAGTGGTCATCGCCCCGGCTCGATCTTGCGACTTGATAAGGCCCTCGGTGCACCTCCAACCCCCGAACAACCCAAGCCCGTTGCCAAGGCTGCACCCCAAGTTTTGCCAAAGCCAGTCGAAGAAGTTGCGGCTCCTCAAGTTGAGCCGCCACCAGTGAAGCAGCCTGCGGTAGCTAAACCAGCGATGGAAGCGGTTGCGTCCACATCCAATCGGTCCGAAGCCGTCGCGCAGGCCAAGTACGTTGAAAAAGAACTGCGTCGAGCCAAAGTTCGTGTCTTTAATCCCATCTGGGAAGTCGACCAATTGCAATGGCCTGAAGTCTGCATCAAGTTGATGGATGCACGCATGGATAGCTTGAGTCACGTGACAAAACACTTGTCTGAAGCATGCCAAGAAGGCTTGCAAGTCTTGGCCGTAACCAGTCCCGAAGGGGGCGAAGGGCGAACTACGGTTGCCTGTTGCTTGGCAATGTTAGCAGGCAATCGCGGCTTGAAAGTAGCCATCGTGGACGGCGATATCGAGAATCCAACCCTCAGTCTGCAAACTAATTTAGAGATTGAAAACGACTGGCAGTCGGCGATTGTCAATCATCTGCCGCTCGAAGAAGTCTCGGTACATTCCATCGATGACCAGATCACTTTGGTCCCCTTGCTCGGCCCACTCGATCAAACCGAATTGCCAGGTAGTGATCAGCGGATCGCTGACATGCTAATTGAACTCACTGAGAGTTTCGACTTAGTGATTCTCGACATCGGACATATGAACTCCCCGAACGGTCTGATGAGTACACTCGCTGAGCAGGGCATTATCAATGCCGCGATCGCTGTGGTTGACAATCGAAACCCGTCAATACAGCGAACAGAAACTTGCATTCGCCGCATTCGGCAAGCCGGTGTATCGTCGATCGGAATCGTTGAAAACTTCGCTTCCAGCTCGCAATAGTTACCAGGACAAAGAATCATGTACCAAGAATACTGGAAGTTGAACGGTCGTCCGTTTGAAAACCGCTGCGATTCGAAGTATTACTACCCAGCTGAGACGCACCAAGCTGCCTTGCTTAAGTTGCACTACGCTATTGAGAATCGACGCGCCGCTGCCATGTTGTGTGGTCCTGGCGGCATCGGAAAATCCTTGGTGGTGAATTCGCTCCAGAGACAACTGTCGGACCAATTCCGTCCAGTTATCAATGTTGTCTTTCCAGCTCTCGACAGCCATCAGTTGATTCGCCATATCGTTGACCAGATCGATGGCAACGGTAGCGATATCAATACGGCTCGCGATTCCTCTAATGATTTGGCCCGCTTTGAACGTTTCTTGCGCGGAAATCTGGAAGCCAAACGTCACGCAGTGATTATCGTTGATGAAGCGCACTTACTCGAACAAAACGGCTTGCTCGAACCTCTGCGTTTGTTGCTTAACGTGGCTGCGAACGAATCTGAAGGCGAAGCGGCCTGGACGCTCGTACTCGTCGGACAACCAACTCTGCTTTCCCATGTTGAACGCTACGCACCGCTCGACGAACGCTTGTCGGTCAAGTGCATGCTGAATCGCTTCTTGCCTGAGGAGACAAGCGCCTATGTTCAGCACCGCCTGCGAGAATCTGGCGAAAATGCCGAGCGGATTTTCGACGCGGCCGCGATGGAACGCATTCATCTATTGACGCAAGGTATTCCACGGCGCATCAACCGTTTGTGCGACCTCGCACTCATGGTCGGTTTCGCAGAAGATCGCAGCTTAATCACTAGCGACATGATCGACAGTGTCCACAGCGACCTCGCCGCACCAGCTAGTGTATGAGGAAGTGGCGAGCGGCGCGAAAAGAGAAGCGAGAACTTATTCTAGTTTCTAGCTTCTTATGTTCCATTCGATATTGCTGCGTTGCGCGAGCTCAAGCAGCAGCGCCTGTGTCCCACTCTTCGAATGCCCATGTTCGGCCAGTGCGGTGTAAAGCTCTCGTGCCAATGCCAAGCCCGGCAACTTCAACTGCATGCGATCTGCTTCTGCAATCGCGATGCCCATATCTTTTATAAAGTGCTCGACGAAAAAACCTGGTGCAAAGTCGCCGCGAATACAACGTGGCGCCAAATTGCTAAGTGACCAGGAACCGGCTGCCCCCGAACTGACCGATTGTAGGACAGTTTCCAAGTTCAAGCCTGATCGCAATCCGTACAGCAGCGCCTCACAGACTCCGATCATGTTGCCAGCGATCAACACTTGATTGACCATTTTGGTGTGTTGACCACTGCCAGCCGGGCCTTGATAAACGATGGTTTTCCCCATCGCTTGCCAGCAAGGCGCAAGAGCATCGCAGATTTCGCGATCACCGCCCAACATGATCGATAGACGAGCCTCTTTCGCACCAATATCACCTCCCGATACCGGAGCATCAACTGCGTGAACGCCTTTGACCTGTGCCTGCTGGTAGATCTCAACCGCCAAGCTGGGTTCACTGGTCGTCATGTCGACCAACACTTTCCCAGGTGCAGCAGCTTGTAAGGTACCTTGGTGTCCGAGTGTTACTTCGCGAACATCGCGTGGGAAACCAACGATTGTAAAGATGACATCAGCTTGCTCGGCTACCTCAGCTGGTGTGCGAGCTAAGCTCGCCCCCAATTCCTGTAGACCAGCCGTTTTGGCCGGAGTGCGGTTAAAAACCACAGCCGAGAATCCAGCTCGAATCAAATGGCCGCACATGCTGCTACCCATCACGCCGGTGCCAATCCAGCCAATTTTGGTTTGTCCAGGAACAATCTTCATACGTCAGTCTCACTTCGATTTATGTGCTTTTTGAAGGACAAAGAATGACGTATCGGCTCGTATAATGCAACCAGAGCACGAGCAGACCGAAGAGGGGGAGCGTGAGAGCACATTACAAAGCATGCAAACAACCTCGCATGCAGTGCTGCCTCTTGCTAAAATAGAACTCAGCGGGCGAACAGCTTGCGAATGTCGTGTCGAAGGCGCGATAAACGACACCCACCAAAATCGCCTATGCTGACACTATGTCTCCAAGCATACTGACTCAGCGCCACTTCCGATCTAGGATAGCTATGTTCAATATTCTCATTCTCTCGCGCGGAAAAATGGTAACTGGCACAGCTTATTGTCTAGTAGTTTGCCTATTCCTAACTTCCGCCTCTGCTAATACCGCTGACGCACAAACACAAGAAACTACGCCCCCGGCTGAAGCTGCTGTATCCAAGTTCATCGACTTCAATCGCGATGTGCTTCCGATCCTGGAATCGAACTGCATGGAGTGTCATGGTCCGAAAGAAGCCAAAGAGGGCTTTCGCGTTGATGAAAAGGAGTCGCTGCTGTCTTACGTTGAGCCTGGAGACCTGTCGGCTTCATCACTTTGGAACGACTACCTTGTCACTGCAGACGATGAAATGAGAATGCCTCCCGTCAGCCACAACAAACCACTGACTGGTGCACAACTGGCAACGATCAAACAGTGGATTGAAGAAGGTGCGGAGTGGGTTGCGCCGGCAGTTGTTGCAGCAGTCGCGCCCGCACCTGCGAAAACGCAGTTTCAGCGTATTACCGCCTTCCTCGGCCTGTTCCATCCAGCCGCAGTTCATTTCCCAGTTGCTCTACTACTGATTTCGGCGTTCTTTCTCGTTTGTTCGTTCGTTTATCGTGATGCATTTGAAAACGCGGCCTTTCACTGCCTCTGGATTGGCGCGATTTCAGCCTGCGCCTCGTGCTTGCTCGGTTGGTTCTTCGCGGAGAGCCAAGGGTATTCGGCCACCCCTTCCTTCGACTTCAGCAAGGGCATTGAACGCCATCGTTGGACCGCGATTACCCTGAGCGCCCTGTCGATCGCGATCATCCCCATTGCCGTTTCCGCTCGACGCAATCCCAATAATCGCAAGGGTCGAATTGTCTGGCTGTTGGGCGCGAGCCTGCTTGCATTGTTGGTCAGCATCGCTGGCCACCAAGGTGGAGAGCTCGTTTACGGAGAAGATCTTTACACTCCAGCCTTCAAAGCAATCTTCCAGCCCCCCACGCAAGAATAAGTGACTCTGTCCCGAGGTCCTTTTCCAACGCCCCATCGACCGGACTGTTCCCCTGAGCCCCAAATCCCGGATGGTGCCAGCCACCTTTTGTCGGTGCAGGTGGTCACGTGCGTCAAAAGGTGCCTGGCACCATCCGCCGGCGATCTGCATTTGCTGGCAAAGCCAGCGTCAATAAGGTGGCTGGCACCATCCGTAGCTAGCGTCAATAAGGTGGCTGGCACCATCCGTAGTTGGCCCTCCTGAACCCGACGATTTGCACGGAGTCCATTGCTCGCAAAGCGTCCTCCGTCAAAAGGTGGCTGGCACCTACTGGGAGACTAGCCGAACAGGGCGAGCACTATACCAGTTGCTAGTATGGGACCGAAGACTGAGACTACTGCGATGTCCCAATAGGACTGATTATGACTACAGCCGCATATCAACAATAACGTGATCACGGCTCCGTTATGAGGGAGGGTATCCAAGCCCCCACAAGACAGCGAGGCGACTCGATGCATAACCTCGGGATCCAAACCAGCCTCCAGTCCACGATCGATGTAAGTTTGCCCCATTGCCTCTAGGGCAATACTTAAACCCCCTGAAGCGGATCCGGTAATCCCCGCCAAGACGTTGACACTGATCGCCTCAGAGATCAACGGCCGTGAAGGCGCCAACCCAATCATCCAGGCCTTTACGGTCGCAAATCCAGTTAGCGCAGCAATGGTCGAGCCATAGCCAAATTCAGAAGCTGCATTAAACACAGGCATCAGGGAACTCTGCGCGCCTCTGGAAATAACTTCCTTTAGTTCGCTTGCCTTACGCCAATGCAGCGCGAGCATCAGCGCAATCGCCGCCACCATGGCTAGGATGGTAGCCCATGGACCTTGAACCTTCTTCAACTCCGTCGCTCCAAATTTTGCTTCCGCCAAATAGCTCGCATCCCAACTCGGTACGACGTAGATCGATAACACGAAGTTGAGAACCACCAAGCCAATGAGCGGACACAAGGCAACCATCAACGGCGGATCGTTCGAACTTCGTGAGACTTGCTCGTCAGTGGTGCGGACTTCCATATCAACACTAAATCCTTCGCCTCGCTGCTTGAGTCGCAGAGCCCGGAAATTCAGCCACAGCATCCCAAGAGCAAAGATGATTAGAGCTGCAGTGCATCCCATTAGCGGCGCAGCAAAAGATGTCGTTCTGAAGTATGGCATCGGAATCAAGTTCTGGATTTGCACAGACCCCGGTAACGCAGTCATCGTAAACGTGAACGCCCCAAGTGCAATTGACGCTGGAATGAGTCGCCGTGGTAAGTCGGCTTGACGAAACAATGCAACTCCCAGCGGAAACACTGTGAAAACCACTACAAACAACGACACACCACCATAGGTCAGTGCGGCACAAGTTAACACTAAAGCCAACAAAGCTCGCTCTGCCCCGACCCATCGTAAAATCCACATCGCGATCACAGCGGCACTGCCCGTTTCCTCCATTAGCTTGCCAAAGACTGCCCCCAACAAGAACATCGCGAAGTAACGGGAAATGAACTTACTTAGGCTTTCCAAAAATATCTGCGTGTAGCTTGCCAACAATGGTAACTCACCATCCAGCCCAACCGCCACAAGTGCACATATAGGAGCGATAACAATGACACTGTGATTTCGATAAGCAAGGTACATCAGCAGCACGAGCGAAACGATAATCCCTGCTACTGCAAACATTTTTCGTATCCACAGAAAATGTGACTTATCTTGATCGCAAACTGATTGCTGCGCCCATGCCACCACCCACACACAATGTGGCTAATGCACGAGTCGACTTTTCTGCCGCGATACGCTGCGCCAAATGTACCACTAGCCGTGCCCCGCTAGCACCAATGGGATGCCCAAGAGCAATTGCCCCGCCCTCTGGATTCATCCGCTCGGGTACGATTGGCAATTCGCGGCTACAAGCCAGCACTTGGGCGGCAAACGCTTCGTTCAACTCCACTGTATCGTACTGATCTATTCCGACCGACGAGCGATCCAAGAGCTTGCGAGTTGCGTAGACTGGCCCCAGTCCCATGCGAGCTGGGTCGCATCCCGCAATTGTGTAGTCTTCAATTACAGCGAGTACTTCTAGCTTACGTGCTCGAGCAAATTCCAGATCGCAGACCATCACCAACGCGGCACCATCATTTAATCCCGACGCGTTACCCGCTGTGACAGTTCCAGCTGGATCAAAGGCGGGCTTTAACTTTGCCAGCGACTGAAGACTGGTGTCCGCCCTAGGGTGCTCGTCGCTGCCTAAGTCCCCTACCGCGACCAACTCGCCAGCAAACAAA
Organism: Pirellulaceae bacterium; assembly: GCA_033761895.1. Lineage (GTDB taxonomy): Bacteria > Planctomycetota > Planctomycetia > Pirellulales > Pirellulaceae > Aureliella. The sequence goes on from JANRMD010000414.1 coordinate 8,323, forward strand.
CCTGCCGCCTGTGCAGTTTGATACCGTCGTTGCGATTCGAGCGCAAAGCTGTCTTGCTCGTCACGTGTTACGGAATACTCTCGCGCCAAACGCTCTGCAGACAAGCCCATATGCTGATGATCAAACGCATCCACTAGTCCGTCGCTCAGTATAGAATCCACACATACAGCGTCCCCCAGTTTTAAGCCGCTGCGGACTCTCGGCAACAGGTAGGGAGCTTGCGACATCGATTCTGTTCCACCGCATAGCACCATACGAGCCCTACCTAAACGCACCGCGTCGCAGCCAAGCATAATTGCCTTTAAGCCCGATGCGCACATCATGTTGATGGTCAAAGCGTCGCTGGTGATCGGGAGCTTCAAGCCAACCGATATCTGCCTCGCGATATTCATCCCCAGCCCAGCACTTAGAACATTGCCAATGATGACTTCATCGACACAATCACTCGCACTTCCCATGCTCTGAAGATCGTGTAAGATCGCGTCGCCCGCGTGCACTGCCAGTTGAACGGCCGAATACTTTGCGAGCCCGCCAAGAAACTTCCCCTGCGGAGTACGTTTCGCCGCAACTATGGCAATCGGTTTCATCAACGATGTACTCAACGCTAAAGGCCTTCTAAAGGGGTGTGTACGGCGTATTCAAAACTCAATTCAACGCAGGTGCTACAGAGCTTCGTTCGCCTCGTTCTCCCGCTAGAAACAATAACTTGGCATGGTGCGAACTTGTTTCATAATTGGCCGAAATTCCATATGAGCCAGCACGTCTCGATCAAGATCCACTCCAGGAGCAAGCTCAATCAATTCGACACCTGCTGCACACAATCTGAATACAGCCCGTTCGGTCACATAATACACTTCTTTGGCTCGCCGGTAACGCGCATCGGCGGCGAATCCAATTTGCTCGACAGCCTGCACGAACTTACGAACTCGACCTTCTTGAACGATGCGCAGTTGCCCATCCAATCGCTCGACCACCAAACCACCCGTAGTAAATGTCCCACAAAAAACCACGGTAGCAGCATTCTGTGCGATATTGATAAAGCCTCCAACCCCGGCGAAACGATCACCAAACTTCGAAACGTTCACGTTCCCGAAGCGATCAATCTGAGCCGCACCGAGCGCAGCAAAATCTAAGCCGCCGCCATCATAGAAATCGAACTGCGCAGGCTGATCAACAATTGCTTCCGGATATGCGGAAGCACCGAAGCTCAGCCCACCTGCGGGTACTCCACCGATCGGGCCGCTTTCCACGGTCAACGTGCACTCTTTCAAGTAGCCTCGCTCCTCAGCAACTTTTGCGATCCCCTCCGGCATGCCAATCCCAAGATTAGCCACTGCCCCAGGTTTCAACTCATCGCAGGCACGCGACGCGATCACATAACGCTCATCCCAAGTGATCGGCTTGGCTGGAGTGTTTCCAGACGATTCGTCAGCGCTCGCGGCATTCGAACTCGCATGGCAGTATGCGGGGTTGAAGCGTTCGCCAAACGTCTGATCATGTTCATCCGCTGCAGCAACCACAATTCGATCCACAAGGATCCCAGGCACTTGCACCGACTGTGGCGGCACGGCGTGATCGAGCAGATGGCGCACTTGAGCTAAAACGATCCCACCGCAATTGCGGACCGCTTGTGCGATAGGCAAAACCTCACCTACGATCGCCTCGTCATCCATGATCAGACCACCATGAATGTCAGCCGCGGTGGCTCGAATGATTCCAACCTGAATCGGAAAGCTCTTATACCACAGCCACGTGCGACCTCCGAGCTCAACGCGTTCCACAATCGGCTCCACGGTCCGCGCATTCAACCTGCCGCCCGACTGCAGCGGATCGACAAAAGTCCCGAGGCCAACATGCGTAAAGCAACCTGGACGACCTGCCGCTATATCGCGCAACAGTTGGCATACGACACCTTGCGGCAAGTTGTAGGCTTCGATCTGATTTGCAACAGCCATCGCCCCCAAACGGGGAATCAGTCCCCAATGTCCACCAATCACGCGCCGAAGCAATCCACCATGCGCCAGCCGATTCAGCCCACGTTGCTTGCCGTCGCCTTGTCCCGCCGCATAAACCAAAGTCAAATCACGTGGCTGGCCGGTTGCTAGAAAACGCTTTTCAAGCGCGATTGTAAGCCCTTCTGGATGAGCAGCTCCGACAAAGCCGCCACAAACCACCGTGACACCTGATTCAATCATGGCCACCGCATCAGCGGCAGAGCACAGTTTACTGTCGCGCGATCCAATCATCCCAACCAACCGCCATTCACGTGCAACGTTTGGCCTGTGATATAGTCCGCTAGCGGACTGCACAGAAAGAGGATTGCACCGGCAATATCATCGGGTGTACCAAACCGACCAAGTGGAATCTGTGTCAACATTTGCTGACGCGAGGCTTCGGGAATTGATTTCCCCATTTCTGTCAAAACGACTCCAGGAGCAACCGCATTGACGGTAATTCCCCGACTTGCAAGCTCCTTACTGAGTACTTTGGTCAAACCGATAACGCCAGCCTTAGCCGCAGAATAGTTCGATTGACCAAAGAAACCAACAACGGCACTGATCGATGCCATATTGACGATTCGCCCACCATCCTGCATCGAAGCAGTTGCAGATTTGCACATGCGAAACACGCCTGTCAAATTGGTATCGATGACGGCCTGCCATTCGTCAAACTGCATCTTCTTCATCGTCTTGTCGCGAAGTATCGCAGCATTATTCACCAAGATATCCAGCGACCCGAACGTTTGCCGCGCCGCTTCAACTAGCCTGCTCGTGTCATCATCACTGCGAACATCTGCGGGAAACGCAAGTGATCGCTCGCCCAGCGTCTTCACCAACGCATTCGCTTGGGCAACATGCACACCTTTTGCATCGGGAAAGTAATTCACGACCACATTGGCGCCCGCTTGATGTAAGCAAGTAACCGTTGCTAGGCCGAGCCCTTGCGAGGCACCGGTTACGATGGCTGTCTTGCCGGTTAAGTTGATTGGAATCATGATAGTCAAGCAATCGTTGCATCAGTTCGTCATTTGGGGCTGCGGAGCGTTCCAAACTCTAACCGACAAGCAGTGGACTTGGCAAGTAACCGTCCAGCCTACGATTTCACTTGGCTCTCAAACGTTTCGATCATACTCGCCAGGGCTTTTTCAGACATGCGATCGGCTAAATCCGAAACGGGCGACGACTCAGTTGACTCAAGCGGGTGCACGCCAGACTTTTCAGCGACTAACAGTTGAAGCAACATGCCTAACATGCCCGAGCCTAGCGGCGATTCATCTCCGCTGGGCGAGCCCGAAACAAACAAACGCTCGGGCACTAGCGGCTGCTGGCTTGTCGAAAACTTATCCGCAACTTCCTGCAAGGCAAACAAGCGGGGATCACCAAACGAGCGGATCTTGCGAGTCAACACGGTCGCCTCGGACAAACCAATCTGCATGATCTTTTGGCTTTCACCACGGCCGGCCAGCACTCGCTCTTGACTATCCGCCTCGGCAAGCAACACCTTCTGTTCCGCCTCACGCCGCGAGCGTTCGAGGGCTGCATCAGCGATCACAACTGTTTGCTGAGCCTGCTTGCGAGCCCGAGCCAACTCGGCTTCCCCCTGCGCTTCCGCGATCTGTGCCTGCACTTTAGCATTGGTCAACGAAGTTTGCATTTCAGCTTGTGCTTCCGCCGCCTTCAGCTCTTGCAACTTCTCAGCAGCTGTTTTGCGACGTTCAAATGTCTCCAATTGCTCACAGGATAACTGACGCTGACGGAGTTGCTCCAAGAGTGTTTCGATTTTGTCGTCATTGGGCGCGTTGGAGGGCTTGCCAATCAGCACGTCGACACATTCGATATCGAAGGCTCGAAACTTATCGCGCAGCTCCACCCGCGCCTCTTGCTGAATCTTATCGCGATCATGCAACAACTCGAGCATCGTCTTTTTGTGTGCCACATCGCGAAAGAACGCACTCAACATCGGATCGATCGTTTGCGTAATCAGTTTCTTAACGTCGCCAAAGCGTTGAATAACACTCGGTGCGCGTTCGTAATCGATATGCACCACAACGCTCAGCGGCAACAGCGGCTCGTAGGCATCTTTCGTTACCAAGTCGATCGATCGCAGCGATTCGTCGTACTTATGCGACTCACTGCGACCAGTGATCCAATGCAACACGAAGTTGGTGGTGGGCACTAGGATAATGCTGCCAGCGTAGCGATTGAACGCATATTTGCCGGGGCCAAACGATTTCTCCCAAACACCCTTCTCGCCTGTGGCCACTTGTTCGCCATGTCGGAAATTCTTACCGGATAAGTCGTCCCCATGCCGCCCAATGTAACTCACCACCACACCAACGTAGCCAATGGGTACAACGGTTTTGGGAATCATCTCAACGGTTGCGAACCAACGATTGATAAAGTAAGTACCATCGATGAGCGTTTGGTATTGGCGACCACGACTCCCTCCGGCTTGTAAGAACGCTTCCGCATCTTGAAAGTTGTTGTGAAAGCCAGGGGAACCTGGCTCACTGCCCACGATAGGTGCAATGATCTCGTCCGGAGGCAGCGAATTACCATCATGCACTGTCACGATACCGATCGAATCCACATGCAAAGCTTGGTCTGGTTCCGGCGACTGTTCGCTCTTCATCGCCGCGCCAATTACGATCGGCGAGAAACCATCAATAGTGGACAGCTCTTCAAGAAACTGCCGCAGTGTCTGAATTTCTTGGTGATTTTGAATTGCTGGAAGTGCATAAACTTTCTCTTCTGTGATCGCCACAAACAAGGCTGGATTGATCGCATAAACACCTTCTCGCAAAATCGCACGCTGGCGACCACGTTGCCCCAGTGGTAGAGAGTCACCTGCCTGTGAACCAGGCTGTGCTGCAAGAAACGATCGTGCGTCCTGGAACGAATTGCACTCGACCTCGCGTCCCAACGTTTGGCTCGGCAGTAGCGCTTGGCCGTCACGAGCATAGACGTAGCCAATTTTGCCTTGCGAGATCGTTACTAACGGAGCACGATGGACGCGATACTGCCAGCGCCAGTAACCGAAATGCAAGCCACCACGCAGCAATTCGGCTTGGAAACCTGCTTCATCGTCGAGTGCAATGATTTGGCCTTCTGGCACTGAGCCATCCGCCGACCAGAGCTTCTCAACCACACCCACTGTATTGTTGGGTATGTAGCGGACACACAGCCAAGCGGCGACCAGCACAGCCACACCTGCAACGATCAATACTCCGAACGCCACCCCCGCAACACTCCAGCTCGATTGAGCCAACACGAGGTTGCTTGAAACAAAACTTGTAGCCATTTGGCCAGCTCCCTTTCAGAGCCGCTTTGAATTTTGGGCAGTGCGGGCGCGCAGCGATACTCGAGCGAATGCTGCATAGCAACTCGCTCCATTGATTGAGGCGTGACGCGACCGGGTTCCAGCTGGAACGGATGAGCGCACGAAAGCGTGCACCAGCATGTCTTCATTCAAAGCAGACTCAAAGAACAAGCGCCAGCACGTTCATTCAGAACTGCTTTCCATGATGGCAAGAACATCTCACCATCGGCTTACGAGGTTAGCTGTCGGGCTAGGACGGAACATCCCGGTAATCGAATTACCTAAGCCCCAAAGCAACTGACAATCAGCGATCGCAGTTGCACTATTGGTTCCCCCGTTCGCGTTGCCATCTCAAAGACGCAAGCGACTCAGCGGCGCGTACTATTCTTTAAATGTTACGCTCCGCCAGGAAATGTAAAGGGGAAATCGAATTATTTTCCAGTCGGTTTTCCCCAGTTGGGGGAAGCACAATAGTGCCCGCGAATGCCTAGTGGAACGTCAAACTTAAATAATAGGATTAGCCTCAGTGCGCTAGTACCGGTTACCGCGGCGAAAACCGGACGCTAGCGCGTTCCGGCTGATATTACAAACCCTAAAATTAAGCTGTGACAATCCACTAGCGCTCTGTCCACATTAGATTTTTCGGTTGATCGCACTCGAGCGCTATTAACCGCACGGCGTTAGCCGCGGTTTTCACGTTGCGGAAACCGGTGCTAACGCACATCGGTTAATGTGCCTAACCCCGAAATCTAATTTGGACAGAGCACTAGTGGAGCGTCAAACT